>SCTV01000062.1 GCA_004298345.1 Patescibacteria group bacterium | reverse complement strand
TAGGCAATCATCTCTTCCGTCACCTCAAAATCAGAAATCACTCCGTCTACGAGTGGCCGTACTGCGACAATGTGTGCCGGAGTCCTTCCAAGCATGTCTTTGGCACTACTTCCCACCGCCACCACCTGTCCGGTCTTTTGGTTGACTGCTACCACAGATGGCTCATTGATCACGATTCCTCGTCCACGGAGATAGACCAGAGTATTGGCAGTACCCAAATCGATACCAATATCGTTGGAAAACATTCGGTATATTTTTTCTTTCAGTGGAGTAGCCATAATAGTTAGTCAGTCTTTTTTGCAAGCATTTTTTGTAATTGTGTTTCTGAAACTTTTGTCACCTCTCCAGTTTTTCGATCTTTAAATTCAACCACTTTTTCTGCCAATGTTTTATCACTCACGATAGCACGATATGGAATACCGATGAGGTCAGCGTCGGCAAATTTCTCTCCCGCTCGCTGGTCTCGATCATCGTAGAGCACTTCGACACCCTGTTCTGTAAGCTCCTCGTACAGTACATCTGTGTACGCCTTTACCTTGCCTTCTTTATCAAAAAGTGCAATGAGGTGGAGTCTAAATGGTGCCACTACTTCCGGCCAGACCAGTCCATTTTCATCCGAAAGCACTTCGGCTAGCGTGCCCATGAGTCGTCCTGGACCAATACCATAGCTTCCCATGATGACTGGCTTTTTGCTTCCGTCCTGAGCCACAAAATTGAGCTCAAACGCATCAGAGAACCTTGTACCGAGACTAAAAATGTTTCCGACTTCTATTGCTTTAAATGGGCCTTCCAAATTCACAGATTTGATACCGACAGACGCGAGGTTATTGGCCTCTTCTGTACTAAGTGAGTCACCGTTATAGACTTCTTTATTTATTGCAATATTTTGCTTCTTATCGATGTAAATAATATCTTCTCCTGATTCAGATAATGTCTGAAATTCATGCGAATATTTTGAAAAAGAACCTCCGGAAGCAAAAGTGACGTAAGTACGATCTCCGAGACCCAACCGAGCAAAAATTCGCGAGTACGCCTGCTTCGTTTTTTCATAAAAAGCATCGTGTGTTTCCTGATCTGCCGAAAAAGAATACAAATCTTTCATCAAAAACTCTCGTCCACGCATAATACCGGACTTGGCACGAGTCTCATTTCTAAACTTGGTTTGAAATTGATACACATACCGTGGTAAATCTCGATACGAAGCAATGTAGTCTTTCATGAGCGCGGTGAGCTGTTCCTCGTGGGTAGTACCGAGGCCGAGCTCTGTATCATTCTTTAATTTTGTTTTAAACCACACATCGAGTACTGAGTCATCCCAGCGCCCAGAAGTCTCCCACACCTTTTTATCCTGAAGTGCAGTGAGAGTGACTTCCTGACCACCAATCGCATTCATTTCCTCACGAATCACCTCCACGATTTTTTCCATCACTCGTAGACCAAGTGGCAAATACGAATACACTCCCGCTAGTTCCTTGTGAATAAATCCAGCACGAATAAGAAGCTTCGCATTCTGTGCTACCTCGTCTTTTGGTGCTTCTTTTCTAGTCTTCGTAAAGAGAAATGATTGTCGCATAGAGACAATAGTACAGCAAATGTGCCGTAAAGAGAATACTTGACTACATGTCCCCCCGGTAGTATCGTAAATGGAGCTGTTCAAACAACTCAACCCGTTAATCTGCATGAACGTCAAAGAACCGTTGGAAACTCCTGAAGTAGAGGATCCTGATTCCGTAGGACATGCCATGTTCTCAGGAATCATCTTCTGGACCGTAGTCATCGCAAGCTTTGTATGGCTTGCCGTCGAAAACAAAGCCCTCGTGTTGCGCGTCGCTGGCACAGTGCTTACCTTGACCATGGTGGTGGGAGCACTTACCCTCTGGCCAAAGCGGAAACACTTTGCACTGGAAATGTCCGCCACTGCGTTACTCGCCGCTGCAGTGCTCTGGCAAGACAACCAGCGCGTGTGGGCTATCGTCATTGCCTTTGCAGTCTGCGCCGGAGACATAGCTCTCCTCGCAAAATTCTGTGCAGAGAGATGGCTCGACCACTACGACGAGGAGGATGTCACTCGAAGTTAGGCCCGACCAAGCTGGAACGCTTGGTTTTTTAATTTACATTCGACCAATATTGACTTGGTCATACAAAAGTACTATTGTAAAAATAGTCGAACCAAACGTCGGTTTGCTCTCCACTTTATGAAAAAACCATCACGTCAGCAAAGTGTGTCTCATGTGCCAAAAGACGCTCCTTTTCCAACATCAACAAGGTCGATTCTGCTACACGCAAGTGTGCTTTATCTCCTCTTGTTGTGCACGTTTCTGGCAGTTTTCCACTGGGACTCAGTGCTGATAATCCTGATTGTCATCAAACTATTCCAGGTCAATGTAACCGTGATCGCACTGCTCTATCTCAAAGCAAACAAGCAGAATCTGTTTTGGGAATCTTCATTCCTGGTATTGCTCATCTGTCTTGTGGTCGGCTGGCTTTTTGTGAACCTGAGGCTAGGGCTGTCGGTCATCGCTATCGGCGTGTTCATTGCAGATATAATGACACTGCTTCGAAACAGCTCGTTCTGCATCAGAAAACTAAAGGCAACATAAACCACCAAGCTTCCCGCTTGGTTTTTTATTTCAACGAGCGAGAAGCGTGTGGACGTGTACTCATGTACACAACGTTCGAGTCGAAGTTGAAAAAAGCTTTGCTTATTTAGAAGTTTAAATGGCTTATTAAGCTAATGAGCCATTTAATTTGGCTATGTAGAGCTGTTTTGTATTTTTCGGTAAAAATGAAGTTTCCCCTCCCCATTCGTAAATCTTAAGTCCCTGTAGCAGAGAGTACTCGCTAGGGGGCAAGCATGAATCTTGCTCGCCCCGCAAAACGTACTCGTGACGTGGGGAATCTTATCTCTACCCACCTAATCCACCATCAATTTCGCAATATCTTTATACGTTACCACCAGCATGAGAAGCATGAGGAGAACAAAGCCGAGCATATTGAGAGCATTGGCCACCGAATGTTTGATAGGTCGTCTAATAATCGCCTCTATCGCAACAAAAAGTAGCCTGCCGCCATCGAGCGCTGGGAACGGCACGAGATTTATGATCGCCAAATTGATAGAAATAAAAGCGGTGAAAGTGAGTAGATGTGTGATACCGATTCTCGCCGCATCTCCCACCAGCCCCACAATGCCCACCGGCCCAGAAACCGTAGAAAAGTCTGCTTGACCAGTAATGGCATCAACTACAAAATCAAAAAGTCCTACCGCAATTGCCCCAATAGCGTGAATAGTCAGTCTACCCCCTTCCCAAATAGCGAGATGTAGTGGAAGCTGTAGTGTGCCGACATTATCCATTGCAATTCCCACTGCGTATTTTCCTACGAGTAGTGTTGATGTCGCAACCATCTCGGTAGAAAGCGTCTTTCCTTCTCGACTATACGAGACGGTGATCGAATTGCCCTTGCTTTCAGAAATAGTTTTCTTGACCTGCTCTACCGTAACATTTCCTGCGACAACATTTTTTGTCGAGGTCGCCACCGAAAGAATAGTATCCCCAGGCAAAAGCCCTGCTGCTCCGGCTGGTGCTCCCTTTTGCACCATCGTTACTACAATACGCTGATCCTGAAGTCGCTCTCCGTATCGTGCGTAGTCAGTCGAAGACGCGGTTACCCCAAAGAGAAAACTGATGGAAAGAAGGAGCCACGCAAAAAGTAAATTAAAAACGATTCCGGCAATAAGCACCGCCGCTTGGATATGCCGAGGCTTCCTCACAAAGCTTCGCGCACTGTCTGGTCCAGAAAGAGATTCTTGATTTGGATTCTCTCCAAAAATCTTTACAAACCCACCAAAAGGAATGGTGTTTAGAGAATAGGTGGTCTCACCTTTTTTAGTACTCCAGATTTTTGGCGGGAAGCCGAGACCAAACTCGTCCACGCGGATACCAGACTTTTTGGCCACGATAAAATGCCCGAACTCATGTACGAGCACCAGCACCGCCAAGACAATCAGAAATAAAATAATGTTCATTCGTTATTTTCCTACCCCACGATTTCCTTTTCCTTTTTCCCAAACATCTCCTCAAACAATTTATTACTCGCATCCACCATCTTCTGAATTTCGTTTTTTACTCGCTTGATTTCGTCTTCACCGATACCCCCAGCTTTTTCTTTTACCTGTACGTCTTTGAGAGCTTCATCTCGGTGTTTACGCAAAGAGACTTTTGCCTCTTCCATTTTTGCCTTTGCAACTTTTACCATCTCCACACGTCGTTCGGTAGTGAGATCGGGAAAGGTGACTCTCACTCCTTTGTCGTCCACTACCACGGATACGCCGAGGCTCGCGATAGTCAAACCTTTTTCAATCGCTTTAACAACAGTCATATCCCACGGTGCGATGCGAATCGTGCGAGCATCCTCAGCAGTCACTGCAGCGACTTGGTTGATAGACATTTTTTCACCATACGAGTCGACAGTAACAGTATCTAGAATAGCTGTGTTGGCCCGACCGGTACGTACAGTACCAAGCTCTTTTTTGAGCCACTCCTCAACCTCCTTTGTTCGTGATTTGAATTTTGAAAAATCGTAGGCCATGGGAAAATTAAAAGTTTTAAATTATAAATGTAGGAGCCATATTGGTGGCGGGCATACTGAGCTCACCAGAGCGAAGCACAAAGTTTAAAATTGAGTCCTACAAAGATAGTATACCTTACGGAGCAATAAATAAAAAGTTATACAAAAGGAAAATGGCGGCTCCGGTTGACTCGAGGTCTTCCAGAACCGCCACGTCGGCCAACCCCGAAGGGCGACCTGCTGCGACAGTGTTAGGCGATCTACCAGTACTGCCGGCTTTTGCTGCGGGAATCAATCCCGCGTTGATTTTGGAGAGAACAAAACCTTTCACGCATCCCCTGGGATTAAACCCTGACTCATGGGGTGGAAACGGCTAGGGTTTACTCAAATCGCCCGGGTTAATGTTCTGCTCCATCAAGAAACCAAGGTCACATCTGTGACCAAGTGGAAAGCTACCACCATTGTGACTCTCTGTGACACTCACTAGTTCCATAGTTGTGACTATTGGTCTTGAGGGACCAAACAGATCGACGCTCATGATACCGTCAAGGAGCGATGCCTTTTGGGTTGCCCCTGAAGCACCTTCATCCCCCAGTATAGCATGGTAGGATTTAAAAGTCAAGTACTTTCAGTAGTTTACGCACGATTTATTAGATAAAAATCCTACTTAACCCAGTATTAGAGCCATATGTTCCAAAAGCATCTTTACCGAGCTCGAGCGGTCATTGATGTACTTTTTGGCCAAAAGCACCTCTTTTAGGACAAATAGCGCTTTTGCCTCTGTTGCTTTCTTTTTGGAGAGTGCGTAGAGCTCTCGTTCGAGACAAGAAATAAAATCAGCAACCTGGGCGCGTGTCTCTACCCCATCAGAAACTTTCTCCGCAGTGATTTTTGCAAACTCCAGTCGAGTCGAAAGCGGGCCTTTGATAAATTCACGGGCAGACTTTGCGAGATCACTTTGAGAATCACCCGCACTAAAGGAATCGTGGGTGATGACTACCATGCGCGAACGCAGTGTCGGCAAGAGAACTTCACTAGATGGCAAAATAAAAAAGAAATGGCTACCCTCTACTGGCTCCTCGAGCACCTTGAGCAAAGAGTTTTGCGCTTCGTGCCCTATAGTATTGAGGGACAAAATAAAAATCCTTTTTCCTCCACTTGCAAACGCTCGGTCAGTATGTGTGATTTTTAATGCCCGACTTTCATCGATACTGAGAGAATCGCCGACAAAATTCCACACGTCTGGATTGCCTTGCATCACTATCTTCAGATCATCCGCCAAAAAAGTGTGGAGCTCATCTCGTATGAGATCCCGCACCCCCACCAAGCAATACGCGTGATGCAAATTTCCTGTGTTTTTATAACTTTCACGTAAGGATTTCATTGTCTTTGAATTCATTCTCCCTTCGTAAAGGGAGCAGGCTCCAGGCCGAGGGATTTAAATTTCAAATCCCTCCACGCCAGAATACTGTCGGTGCTCCCTTTACAAAGGGAGAATGGTACCGAATTAGTACACGCTACCGTTTCGAAATAATCGACTTCTTGTACGTATGCAAATGTTCAAGCGCGATACCCGTACCTTTTGCCACACAATAGAGTGCGTCCTCAGCCAGAGTCGCCTTTACACCTGTGCGTCTGAAAACGAGCTCCGGAAGATTTCTCAACATCGAAGAACCTCCGGTCATAATAATCCCCTGATCAATAATGTCCGCAGCGAGCTCTGGCGGAGTTTCTTGGAGTACATCCTTGATCGCCTTGATCATCTCACGGAGCTCCTTGCCGATCGCTTTTACAATCTCATTGGTCTTCATCTCGGTCGAGCGAGGCAGTCCCGAAACAAAATCTCGACCTTTGACGATCATCGTGAGCTCCTCCTCGAGCGGTATCGCAGAGCCTATTTTTATTTTAATATCCTCGGCTGTCTTGTCTCCAATTGCGAGGTTGAAAGTCTTTTTAATGTAGTCAGCAATAGCATAGTCGATGCGATTGCCCGCGCATTTGACCGAAGTCGATGACACGATACCACCGAGTGAGATCACCGCCACGTCGGTCGTACCTCCACCGATATCCACCACCATGTGCCCGATCGCTTCCTGTATCGGAATGCCTGCACCGATCGCCGCGAGAATCGGCTCCTTTACCACGTAAGCATTTTTGGCACCAGCTTTAAGAGCCGCCTCTATCACCGCTCGTCTCTCTGTCGAAGTCACTCCAGCCGGTACCGAGACCATCACATCAGGTTTGAAAATATTCCACTTGCCGAGCGCCTTGTCGATAAAATATCGGAGCATTGCTTCGGTCACACGATAATCGGCGATCACTCCGTCCTTCATCGGCTTGTAGGCAATGATGTTGTCTGGCGTACGACCAACCATATTTTTGGCTTCGAGTCCGACGGCAAGAATTTTGTTGTCCTGCTCCGATACCGCCACCACTGATGGCTCGTTCAAAACAATTCCTTTGCCAGGGAGAAATACGAGAGTGTTGGCCGTGCCCAAATCAATACCGAGTTTTTTAGAGAAAAATGACATATGAGTACACGTATAATACGCTTTTTTGAAGAAAAGTAAATCCGCCCGAGCTCGAAGCTGGGGCGGAAATGGAAACCTGCGGTGAGTAGTAACCGTCGTCTCCCGCAGTTAAGGATGACTGGATATACCAGCGGTCCGATCACATTGGGAGACTACTATCGTCCCTAAACCAGCACCCGCCATGAAAAAAGACAATCAGTGGCAACTCGTGTATAGCCGTATGACCCCTCGCAAGGAGTCCGCCCACACACTCAAGCGTGATTTCTAGGCCACGCGGGCTCCAATGTATAGTTAATACATCTTCATAGCCTCCTACCCGATTTTGCGACAACCACCCAGGTTTCCAAAATCATAGTACATGCGATGGACTTTAAAGTAAATAGCTTTTCCACACCTCATTTTGAAATACATAGCATATATGCTATACTGTATATCTAACCCCAAAAACATTTTATGCAAAGCGACATACAACTAAAAGATATTGGAAAGCTGATTAAAAATCTTCGCGAGGAGAGAAATATTACTCAGGAGCAATTTGCCCAAAAACTCGAGACCACGCAGAGTGCCATCGCCCGCATCGAAAGTGGTGAGCAAAACATGACCACCGAAATGCTCGCCAAAATAAGTGACGCGCTCAACAAAGACGTGGTAAAAGTTTCTGACAATTCCCTCAATCTCAAAATCGAGGGTGGAAGAAAACTTTCCGGAGAAGTGACCACCAAATCTTCTAAAAATGCCGCCGTGGGCCTCCTCTGTGCTTCCCTTCTCAACAAAAATAAAACTATTCTGAAAAATATGCCGAAGATTGAGGAGGTCTATCGTATCATCGAGGTCCTTCAGAGCATGGATGTGTCCGTAAAGTGGGTTGGTGATGATGTGGAGATCAAACCAGGTGAAAAAATTACTGTAGAAAAAATAGATCACGCCTCAGCTACTCGTACGCGAAGTATCATCATGATGATCGGCTCACTGATCCACTCGGTGAAAAAGTTCCGTCTACCGCAGGCCGGTGGATGCAAGCTCGGCTCGCGTACCGTCAAGCCACACTTTTTTGCTCTCGATAATTTTGGTATCACTATCACCACCAAATCTACCTACTACGAAGTCTCATCGCAAAAGCTCAAGCCGAGCTACGTCGTCCTCTACGAAACCGGCGACACGGTGACCGAAAATGCTCTCATGACTGCGGCGGGTATTCCCGGCAAAACCACTATCAAATTTGCTTCCGCCAACTACATGGTGCAAGACATGTGTCATTTCCTACAGCTTCTCGGCGTGCAGATAGAAGGTATCGGCACCAGCACACTCGTAGTACATGGCAAAGCGGACATAGATGTACCGGTTACCTACTATCTGAGCGAAGACCCAATAGAAAGTATGTTTTTCCTGGCGGTAGCTATCGTGACCAAGTCTTCCATCACTATTCGTCGTTGCCCGATAGATTTTCTCGAACTCGAACTTTTGAAACTCGAAAAAATGGGTTTCAAATATAAAATCTCAAAACGATACAAAGCCCTAAACGGCCACACCAACCTCGTCGACATCAAAACCATGCCGAGCAAGCTCGTAGCACTCGAGGAAAAAATCGAAGCTCGACCGTACCCAGGCCTCAACATTGACAACCTTCCCTTCTTTGCGGTCATCGGGACTCAGGCTGTCGGTCAGACTTTTATTCACGACTGGGTATACGAAAAGCGCGCGATACATTACAAAGAGCTCGACAAGCTCGGTGCTGATACTCTGCTCGCCGACCCACATCGGTTCTACGTGACCGGCCCGACCGAACTCAAAGCAACCGAAGCGATCTGCCCTCCAGCTCTCCGTCCAGCCGTCATCCTCCTCATCGGTATGATGGGAGCCAAGGGTACTTCTATCCTCCGCAATGTCTACAGCATCAACCGTGGGTATGAAGATCTTGCAAATAGACTTAATAAGCTTGGGGCGAAGGTGGAGATCATTCGAGGGATGTAAAAACAACGCAGACCCACGCAGAACAAATGCAGACTGTTGCAGATATTATCTCCGTAAGAATCCTCCTGTCTACGCAAAGATTATCCTTGCATAAACTCTTAAATTAAAAATCTCGCGTTTTCAGCGAGAGTCAGGGCTTCACGAGGTAAGTCCCTTCCTTGGGATCAAAGGAGCAAGCGATGCGAGGATTTTTCATCAAATTTCGGAGGAACTGTTTGGCAGAGCTTTCCGAGATGACAAATCGGTTCTCGACATCAAAAGCCGTCCTCGGCTGATTGAGGAACGGGATGAGTTCCTTCCATAGCTTCTTGCGCCGACTGCGAGACAAATGTCCCAAACTTCTGATTCTTGCCATAGTGATAGTCTCCCTTTGTGTTGGTGATTATTTGTTTCAAGAGCGATCAGTCCAAAGATACTCTTCATGGCCACAACTGTCAAACCTGGTAGCTTTGCGCAAAGCTCAAATAAAAACTCGCTTTTAGAGCGAGAGTCAGAGGGGCTGTGTGGCGTAAGCCGGAACGATGAAGTAGGTCTTTGTTTCCGGATCAAATGAGATACCGGCGACTCCCTTCAAAAAAGCCGCCGCAGAAATCCCTGAGATACTGAAACGGTCTGCAACCTGGTTCAGGGTTCTCGGCTCTCTGAGAAAAGCAGGGAGCTCGTCACGAATCTCCTTGCTACGTTTCTTGCTTGCTGGTCCTGAATATCGAACCTTCATGGTGTCCTTTCTTTCACTGAGGAGCGTTTACAAAAAGACTACTCTCCCCGCCGACTACTTGTCAAGCGAGTTAATTAAAACTTATTTAAACTAAAGTGAAGGCCCTGGTGACGACTTGCGTCACCAGGGCCACCCCAATTTAATTATTGCAACGATTCGGGGGAAATCGCGCTCATCGGAACAAGTGGATCACGTTTCAATGGTAGATCCGAGTACCGCTGAACCTACGACCACGCGACAATCTCTCATTATGCATGCGTGGATTGATCCTGTACCAGTGCTTCCCTACAGCTGGAAGCTGCACGCCCACCGGTTGGTGAACGCCAAGAGACTGGCAACTTTTTTTGAACGCTGTAACTCTGAATACAAGTATAGCAAATTATAGTTATATTGTCAATAGATCGTAATAGTTCAATAATTTGACATCGCCCTAGATAAAAACACCACTCACCTTTCTAGTAAAAGTTGTTCTGTTTAGAAAAAATAAAAAACGCGATACAAATCGCGTCAGGAAAAACTTAACTTGGTTTTGGCAAATATTTCTCGAGCTCCTTAGAATTCATCAGTCGAAGTATCCGAACCCCGAAAGACGCCACCATGGCAAAGACTCCGAGCAGTGGAGCGCCGTCCTTACCAGAAGGCAGAAAGAGCATTCGCACGACGACCATCGTCTCATTGTGTTTTGTGTCCACCTCAACCCTGACACGACTCGCAAGGTTTTCGGCATCCATCAACAGTCCAATGGCCGGACAGTGCTCAGACCAAACTATTTGACTTTTTGGTGACCACAAGGTCACACTTTCTTTGTTGAATTGAGGAACCAGAAGCATTCTCCTGGGAGCCTTGCCTGTTTTTGCCAGAGTCAAAACATAGGCATCAACAGCAAGGGCATTCGAAATCAACTCCATTTTTGTAAGAGGGTTTTCTCTCCCCCCTTGCATCTCCAGGAATGATTTACTGAATCGGGTGCTTTCTTTCGTCGTCATAATTTATCCTTTTGGGAATGGCTTACTACGGCCGGTTTTTGGAAAATTTCACCAACACTCTCAACGAGCATCGTTATCCACTAAAAACAATACACTAATATTCTGTCTTTATCAATGAGACTATAATCCTCATTAGTAAAAAAAATAAAAAACCACCTAAAACTGCTGGTGGTATGGTTTGCAGCAGTGAGTTGGTCAGGTAGGACTGACCAACTCGATCACATTGTGCAGTTTCTCGCCCTTGAAGTCAGGACGATAAGTCGGCTTCAGAGAGCCGAGATCAACCCATTGAACCTCACAAATTCCCATGCGAACTGCCCGGATAACTCGCAGTGCCCATTTGGCCGGGACAAAAAGTGCTTTGTCCTTCCAAGGGCAAAAGCTTGAGTCGCGCTTCCTGAACAAAAAACCTCCCTCGTAGGCGATAAACCAAGTAAAATCAGGGTCTCCCCGTCCATCATCACGATTCAAACCCATCAGATTAGTTAGGTCGTATCTGACGACAGCTTCCTCGGAAGCTCCGACAGCACCAGCTTCGAGTAGGATTTGCGCACAGCAAACCTGCAGTTCGACATACGAAACCCAGGACCACTTCTCTACCCCCAAGGGAGGACTCATTACTGCGACCCATTCTGGGTCCTTAAAACAGCTGAAGGTGCAGGTTCTAGGGGCCAGGACTATTTGTTTCAACATGTTCACTTTTAACTCCTTGCTAACTATTGTTAGCCGATAAGGATTGGTGACTCGCTGCTATTGTCTAGTGACAATTGTAAAACAGCTTATCTATTTTCAACTTACCACTCTGAAGCAAAAATGTCAACTACCTTCAAAAATTACAGATTCGGCGTATACTAGCAGGATGTATATTGTGCAGGTTATCCCCATCGCCAAGGGCATGGGCAAAGAAACTCTCTCATATTTTAGTGCCAAAGAAGTGGTGCCGGGCTCACTCGTGTCTGTACCAGTCCGGTCAAAAGTTATTCCCGGAATCGTAGTAGAAAGCCAAAAAGCGAGCGAGCTCAAATCCGAGCTCAAGACTTCTGACTTCGCGGTCAAAAAAGTTGATTCTCTAAAAGCAAAACAATTCCTTCGGCCAGAATACATCCAGAGCGTCCTCCACACCGCCGACTATTTTGCGAGCACCGCCGGAGCGACTTTCTACACCCTCCTTCCAAAAATCATTCTCGACAACATCACCTCACTAAAAACTAAAATCCCCACAGTCACCACGCACCCCAAACCCAAAGAAAAATGTATCGTCCAAGGAGATGACGAAGACCGTTTTGCCAACTACCGAAGCCTCATCCGCGAACAATTTGCTAAAAAAGCTTCAGTCTTTTTCTGTGTGCCCACCATCGAAGATGCAAAAATCTCTGCCAAAGCCCTCGAAAAAGGCATCGAAAAATATACCATCATACTCCATAGTAGTATGGGCAAAAAAGCCTTTCTGGATGCTTGGAAACAGCTCCAAGACCTCTCACACCCAATGCTCATTGTAGCGACCGGACCTTTTCTCTCTATCCCCCGCACCGATATCTCTACTATCATTCTCGAAAAAGAAAATTCTAAATCGTACAAAGTACAGACCCGACCCTTTTTGGACATTCGTACTTTTGCCGAATACTTTGCCGAAAAAATACACGCCCGACTAGTAATGGGAGACATCTCACTGCGCACCGAAACCATCTGGCGACACAAAAATGGCGAGCTCATCGAGCTTTCTCCACTCACCCTCCGCTCACTTTCTACCGCCAAACAAGAGCTCATCGATATGCGCAAGCATAAAAAGCCCGATGGTAGCCAAGCGAGCTTCAAAATCCTCAGCCCTGAAGTCGAACGACTCATCGACCAAAGCCGAGAAAATAGCGAACACCTTTTCATCCTCTCCACTCGCCGAGGACTCGCCCCTTCGACCGTCTGCGGAGATTGCCAAAATATTGTGACTTGCACCAAATGTAGCGCACCGATCACCCTCCACAAAGGCAAAGACGAAACGCAAAACTTTTTCCTCTGTCATCGTTGTGGCGAGAGACGGAGTGCGGAGGAGACCTGCAAAATATGTGGGAGCTGGAAACTCGGCACGGTGGGCATCGGTATCGATCTCATAGACCAAAAGATTAAAGATCGCTTTCCCGAAGCAAAGATTTTCCGCATCGATGCCGACACCACCAAAACCGAAAAAAGGGTGCTCGATACCGTGGCCAAATTTTATACTTCCCCCGGCAGTATTTTGATCGGCACCGAGATGGCGCTATCCTACTTGCACGAGAAAATAGAAAACTCAGCCATTATTTCTATTGACTCACTCTTTTCAATACCCGATTTTCGTATTAGTGAAAAGATTTTCTATCTCCTTCTCAAGATGCGCTATATCGCTCGAAATGTTTTTCTCCTCCAGACCAGAAACGCCGAGGAAAAAGTGCTCGAGTACGCACTACGAGGCAACCTCATCGACTTTTACCGTACTGAAATAGAGTCTCGCAAACAATTTGATTATCCGCCTTTTAGTACCCTGATCAAAATCACGCTCGAGGGCAAGCGGGATGCGATCGTCGTACAGATGGACAAGATACAAAACATCCTCACTCCACACGTCGCCGATATTTTCCCGGCCTTCACTCATACGGTCAAAGGCAACTATGTCCTCCATGGTCTGATCAAGCTCCCCCGTGGAAAATGGGTAGACTCTGACCTCCTCGAAAAGCTCAAGTCGCTACCACCAAGTGTGAGCATCAAAGTGGATCCAGATAGTTTACTTTAAAATGAACATTCTAAAGAATTTATGGAAAAGTAGCCTGGTACTAAGCCATATAGTGCCCAAAGGCTAAACGGCTAAACACGAGTGTTTAGCCGTTTAGCCTTTGGGTACGAGAAGTAAGGTCGCTTCGCTCTATTGACCTACACCGAGGGAAATACCTCGGTGCCCTCGATTTATATAGTCGCTCCGCTCCTTATAAATCGGGTGCTTGCCCAAAACCCTCTTTTCCCCGTATAATCAAGAGATGATTGAAATAGTCCAAAAAGACGACCCCGTGCTAAGGCAGAAGGCTACCGAAGTAGCTATATCAGAGATTACCTCACCTCGGATCAGAAAAATCCTTGCTGATATGAAAGAGGCTTTGGCCTCACAGGAGGACGGCGTAGCCCTCGCGGCACCACAGATTGGTGTTCCTCTACGTATTTTTATCGTAGCTGGTTTTGCCTTGACCGAAGAACTTCAGGAGAGTAAGGATCGACCAGATGATCTTGTTTTTATAAACCCTACCATCACCAAGCTTTCAAAAGACAAGGCTGAGCTCGAGGAAGGATGCCTCAGTGTCCGACATTTTTATGGCAAAACACTACGCTCCAAAAAAGCCACCGCCAGAGCTTATAACGAAAAAGGTGAAATCTTCCAGCGAGGTGGAAGTGGCCTCCTGGCACAAATTTTCCAGCACGAAACAGACCATCTCGATGGTATACTGTTTATTGACCATGCTAAAGAGGTGCAGAAGGTGGATATTATAAAATAATTCCGCCGCCTCGTTCTTCCCCCATTAAGGGATGATGATCCAAAGATACACAAATGAAAAATTCTATCCCCAAAATTGCCTTTTTTGGTAGCTCACTTTTTTCGGTCATTGTACTCGACAAACTCAAAGAGGCTGGGTTTGTTCCAACACGTATCGTCACGGCCCCAGATAGACCAAAAGGCAGAAAACTTGTACTAACACCAACTGAAGCAAAAGTCTGGGCAGAAAAAAATAGCATCCCAGTCCTTACACCAGAAAAACTTGATGATACATTCTGTGAAGCACTTAGAGCTACTGAATGTGATCTTTTTATCGTCGCCTCATACGGCAAAATTATTCCACAAAAAGTTTTAGATATTCCTCTGCACAAAACCCTCAACGTACACCCATCACTTCTCCCATATCTACGTGGGGCCACTCCGCTCGAGACAGCGATACTCGAAGATGTGTCTGAGACCGGAGTGACTATTATGCGAATGGACGCAGAGATGGATCACGGCCCGATCGTCGCACAAGAAAAAATACACATCGCCAACTGGCCTCTCTCGGCTGAGGCACTTGGGAGGCTTCTCGGTGCGGTCGGAGGTATACTTCTCTCAAAAGTAATCCCTCAGTGGATGAGCGGTAAAGCAAAAGAGGTTGAGCAAGATCACAACAAAGCAACCTTTACCAGAAAAATTAAAAAAGAGGATGGTTTGATCGACCTTACGGGAGATGCTCGGAAAAATTACCTCAAATTTCATGCACACAAAGACTGGCCAACGAGCTATTTCTTTACTGAAGTCGCTGGGAAAAACATTCGAGTAATTATTACCGACGCAGACTATACTGATAATAAATTTATAATCAAAAAAGTGACCCCTGAAGGCAAAAAAGAGATTTTGTATTCAGAATTTCTAAAGAATACTCAGAAAAAATAATCTTACTCTGTGTCGGGGCCGCCATTTTCCATTTGTGCATATCTATCCGCACTTTTGACAGAAAGTGTTCGCTCTAAACTATACGCCTTCGTCACCGAGTACTTGAGCACCACCCAAAAAGTAACCAGCAACAAAAGCACGATGCACAGACCAGAATGCACCTTTTGCTTCAGATCAAAATTATAAAAGCTATTTCCCCCAATCATAGAGACCTTTGAGCATATTTTTGATTTTTGCTCCACCCCTACGCATCATGTTCATCTTTTTTTCTTTTGTAGATTGTAGCTCACGGATAAGCTCATCTTTTACATCATCGATAGCAACATATAAATCTTCTTTCTCAGAGCTCACGTAGAGTTCCTTTCCTCTAACATGGATTCTTGCCTCTGCAGAAAAGACTTCTCCCTTTTTATGGCGATTGGTTACTTTTCCCACTTCCACTCGACAAAGAGCTTCCGTGCCTTCTTTTTGTACAAACTTTCCGACAGAATTAAATCTTTTATTTACGTAGTCTCTGATTGCTGAAGTCAACTCGATATTCGTAGCTTTGATGGTGATTTGCATATAGTATTTGATTAGCGGATAAAATTACACTCTGCTAAAAAATTCCCGTCAAAGTCAGGCTGAGATTATGCATGTGCCCCTATTTTGACGTTCCAAACTGGTCGATATTACAAACTGTCTCCTATGCCCTCTTTAATTATACACCTTCCTTTTCCGGAATGCTAAGAATTTTTGATGGCGAATGATGCCCGCTCACCAGACGAATGCCCGAAACATGAAAATGTGCTTCGAAAATTGAAATGACTCGCCTGTTTGCCCTATTCTGTTCGGCTGGCTCTTTTACCGCAACCTCAAAATGGTCTGCACTTTTTTGTTTAAAGGTTTCTTTTTTGGCCCCAGCCATCACCCGGACTTTGATATACATGTTTCTATGATAGCAAGGTTATTTACTTTTCGGTACTTTTTGATAGTATATGGAATATTCCGCGATAGCTCAGCTGGTAGAGCGATCGACTGTTAATCGATTGGTCGCAGGTTCGAATCCTGCTCGCGGAGCCGAAAAAGTTTAGCGCCTAAAAGGGCGCTTTTACTTTTTCCGGCTCCGCGAGAGAAAGCCGTTGGTACGGCTTTCGTCAGGATTCGAAGCCCGATTGAGTATTTTTTTCAAGCCTACTGGCGTAGAAAAAATCCAATCGGGGTACTGAAACTGTAAGTTTCGAAACTCCTGCTCGGTACTGCATATCTTACGTGCAAAAATTCATCACTACTGAATTTCTGTTTATTCTTCAAAATAACACTCCGGCTTAAGATTTTGGTTAGATCATGCTATTATTTTAGTACACTTTATATTATTACATAATAATTTTATGGCATTTAGATTTCATAAGTCATTTAAAATAATTCCTGGTATCAAATTAAATATTGGGAAAAAGGGTCTCGGTGTAAGTACGGGCATAAAGGGTGCACGTGTGGGTATAAATAGTAAAGGCACATATTCGAGTGTAGCAATACCAGGAACAGGAATATCTTCGCTTACCTATCACAAAAATAAACAAATTGATGAAAAACAACCTATTACAGAAACGCAAGCGTCTACAACTAAAAATCGACTCAGTAAAAAAACATTTTTAATTTTGCTTACCGTTTTTTGTTTACTAGGTTTTATAATCAACTTTCCTACTGGCTTAATTATAACAGTATTATCTTTTGCGCTGTATAAATATAAAAGCTAGATTCATGTCCAAATTTAAAATCCCCTCTTTACAAATCTCCACTCTTCCTCTATAGTACTGACAAACCAAGCTCCTCAAACTATTTACCCAGGAGTGTATATGTTGAGAAAAGACGTTCCTTTTTTCCAGATCGCGAATTTTTCAAAGTTCGACAAAGGTGCACAAGTAAAACAGCTCCTCCAGGGTGAATTCATATTTCGGCCAGGAGACTTTGTGCAGTGGGAAGCCGGATGCAATATAAGCGGCTACGCTGACGTAGTATCCGCGGAACCGCCAGCGCATGGCTGGACGTGGGTCACCCTGCAAAAAATGTCCTGACCTCCCTCACAAACCCGCTCGCCTAACAGCGAGTTTTTTATTTCCCCCATTCCCCCAAAGTCACCTGGACTAGTTTATAAATTTATCACTTATTTTATCGGGATATGATATATTACTACATTATAAACAAAACAAATAAACACTATGGACTACACAATAATAAACCAACCTGACTTTTTTGGAGGACTCTGGATTATCGGTTGGCTCTTTACTATCGGGTACCTACGACTATCATTTTGGCATGGTGTACTAGCTCTCATCATTTGGCCATACAACCTCGGAGCAAAGTTTAGCAAGCACCACACTCAGTAATAAAAAGAAGAAAAGAAAATACTAGATAAAAACAACAAAGACCCGGGCATGTGCGCGGGTCTTTTGCAAAAGAAAACGAAGAACAAATAGAGCTGCCGGACACCAGGGAACGCCAAGGAGGTGGGGGTGGGGAACCCCTCTGAAGAACGTATCCCTGGTGCCGGCAAAAACTCAAAAATGTGATCCAATTACAAGTATACACCAATACCCTATTTTTGTCAAGAACCCTATTATTCCCTACTCTATGAAATAAAAAGTACCGACACACGATCGGTACAAGCGCACATTGGGCACACTAGGCAGTGAGTAACGGCAAGAAGCGACGGATGCCTGCCATCGCAGCACAAACCTGTCCAGCCATATCAGGAGCTTCGGGACCACGTGGCAAGAGAGGCCTCATCTTGTCAGGCAGATCGAGGAGCACTTGGGCCGACTCAGCCAGTGTCTGCACGAGCTGGGGCACGAGCTTCTGACCACAATACTGCGCCTTGTGGTGTGGGTAGCTCGCACTACTGAACTTTGCCGGAATGTCTGTTTTGTCCAGAAACTTCTCCTCAAAGGCCGTGAGACTC
>SCTV01000061.1 GCA_004298345.1 Patescibacteria group bacterium | reverse complement strand
GTTAAATACGGCTATGTAGAGCCGTATTTAACGGCTCATTAAGCTAATGAGCCGTTGGAATGTCCACATATTTACTCCGTTTTTCTCAAAACTCGCACTGCGTTGTAGAGTCGATACAGTAGAGGCCGTATCGGGATGTCGATGTTGCCGAGATAGCCAAATTCTCGTCCTCGCCACTGTCGTTTAAAGGTGGTGATAGTCGGCCAGCGTTTTTCATCGATACCGCCGAGATCATAAAAAAGCATCCCGCGTTTCTTTGCCTCCTTCATGGCAGTCCAATGGAGATAGGTGGTGGCTTTTGAGCTCAAGCGATCGTTGTACGAGGCACCAAAAAGGTAGGTCGCGGTACCTGCAAAAAAGAGTACAAAATAAGCCACGACGACTTCATGCTCCTGATATGCATACCAAATAGTCAGACCGGTTTTTTCGGAGTAATCTTTTTTTGAAATAGTCGGGATGGTTTTTACCAATGCGCGGAAGTATGATTGCGCGGGATAGACGTCTTTACCGCCATTTCTTTTCAATGTCTCGCCCATCATTTTGAAAAAATGCTGGTAATCTTCTTCGGTCAGCTTTTCCTTCATTTCCACGGTTACTCCACGACGCTCGGCGCGAGAAATATTGGAACGTGTTGATGGGTGAAAGGTGGCTAAAATTTCTGTTTCAGAAACATCGAGCGGTATGGCGAGATTGTACCTTGGCTGAATATAATATTTTGGAATATAAAAACCTTTTGGAACTTTTGATTTTGGATAGGGGATGATTGGCGGTTCCATGCGGACAAAAAGCAACTTGGCTTTGTATGTTTTTGTCCATACACGAATAGCTTTAAAAATCTGCCATTGTTTTTCGATACCGAGACGAGAATCAAATACTGGTCCTCGTGGACTGTACGCATAACACAGAGAAAAAAGCAGGGTGTAATAGGCGAGACTAAAGCAGGCGAGCATGACACCATCTTCTATTACCACATATCGCTCGACTCGCCGACCGAGCGATTTTTGAAATTCGCCCCACTCGAAACTTTGCATAAAGGCACCAATTGGCGGGTAATGTTTTTTTACAAAATCGTTCCAGTGCCTTTCTTCTTGTTCCGTGGCGACGCGTATTTCCATAGAATTATCTGATATTGTTGAAGATCACTCGGTCGTTAATACGGATATTGTGTCTTCGGGCAAAGCCGGCGTTTACTTCAACGACAAACTGCACCGGCACGGTCGGGCTGTAATAGCGCGGATGGGCCGGATCAAAATCATTAGACATATTTTCCTCAATGCCGACTACTTGGTCGTTGTTTATCCAAAACAGGTCGATGGAGAAGTACATATCTGGCATCCAGAAACGATAGATACTGGCTTTTGGAAACATAAAAAGCATGCCACTATTTTGGTCGAGATATGCTCGGCCAGAAAGCCCTTTTTGGATAGAGGCGTAGTCCCGGGCAATCTCTACGGGTATCACGGTATTGCCTATGGTCACCGAAGGGGCTGTGGTCGGTTGCCCAGTGTTTGTGGTGGTCATTGTTGTATAGGAAGAGGGTGTTTGAGTTGAATCTCCCACAATGGAATATTTGAGGGATTGCAAATAAGTACCAAGATAGCCAAATAACGCCAAAAGGATGACGATCAGGATTATTACTAGGAGAATTCGACCAATTATTTTAAGAATATCCATGTTTTTTGTCTCTGGCGGTGCCTCATTATTGTAACTTTTCCTCGGGGGTTTGTCGATGTGATGGGGTACCTAAAAATCGCTACGCGATTTTTAGGTACCCGCCCCTCAATTAACACAATGTACAGCACTGAAAAATATGATATAATCAAAGTATGGAACAGTTTGACGATACCGTAGACGTACCGAGACGTTCATTCCTTGGTTTCCGAAAGCATCCCACGGTGCCTCATTACCATGGTCATATTGTGCGCCGACTCTTTGTGCTCGCAGGTATCATTATGCTCATTGGTCTGCCCTTTTTTGCTTCATTAGTAAAAGGGGGAGTCCTCATGGCCATCGCGGGAATATTGGTGATCGGATTGTATGCCGGACTGACTACTCCCAAGCATACCTGGATCATGTGGGGAGACGTGGTGCTCTCGGTGATAGGTAGCTTGATCTTTGAGGTCATTGCTATTGGTCTCTATACGACAGAGAGCTCGATCGGTATGTATTTTGTATTTAATCAGGTACTAGCAATCGTTTTCTTTTTCGCGCTCTACTTTAGTGTAAAGACATTTCGCGCAATGGTGTTACGACAGACTAAGTAGTTTTTTGTACCCCAGTCTTAGTTCTTAAATCCCCGTAGCAGGGAGTACTCGCTACGGGGCAGGCATAAATCTCTCTACCCGGTTGACATTTCTTGTCATTGGTATACAATGTATCGTGTAAGTTTCTTCCAACAGTATCGTGCTTTTCTTGGTTTTGCCGAGAGGTGTCGTAAAGATTGGGAGTGTTAAAATAGGTCGCCTTACATTTTATTCATAAAATATATAGACGTATGGCAAAGAAGTTGTATGTAGGTGGTATCTCTTATGGTACTAGCCAAGACACTCTTAAGTCACATTTCGGAGCAGCCGGAAACGTTGCATCAGCTACCATCATCATGGACAAGATGACTGGCCGATCAAAGGGTTTCGGTTTCGTTGAAATGACGACAGACGAGGAAGCACAGAACGCTATTTCTATGTTTAACGGAAAGGAGCTCGATGGTCGAACTCTTACCGTAAACGAAGCTCGCCCTATGGAACCACGAGCACCACGAGAAGGTGGTAGTCGAGGTTTCGGTGGTGGTGAGAAGCGAAGCTGGTAAGTAAAACAAAAAGGCCGCCCCTAGGGGCGGCCTTTTTGTTTTACCAGGGATTTTTCTCAAAGGCTCCAGGTTTTCCCCCGAAATTGTAGTAGCAATTTCGGGGGAAAACCTATGTATACCCAAAAATACAATATGGCTCTGTGTAGGCATATTAAATGGCTCAAGGAGTGGAGACGACGAAGATACCGAGTTTAGCAAAACTCGGTACAAACTAAATAGACGAGCCATTTAATTGCATACTTCTTTTAAGAAAATAAAAAACCCGCAACTGATGCGAGTGTTTAGATTCAAAATCCAGGTAGACGACGTTGTGGGTCGGCACTTGGGTCGAGAATCCTCGTGACGTATGTGGGTTTGTCGGAGATGCTAACTCCGATCTTGATCAGAGAACACCCACTCGGCTCTTTTGGAGGCCAAGTGTTGTTGGCCATAGCCGCGATCACCTCGATCATGATCGGGTCACCGACAATCAGTCCCGCGCCACCAGCAATGTTTCTGGTGAAGTCGATGAACCGTTCGAATACCGTCTCAGCCATTTGAGGACTCTCGATTACCTTACCCGGCTTTAGCCAGTAGAGAGTCCAGAAAAGGAATGGGGCATTCCCAAGTTCACTTTCTTTGATGGCGAGAAGGCTCTGAGGATCTTGTTCGCCTGTTTTGTTCAAACCGACACCGCGCATTTGAAGTCGGCCGGATGTTTGTTTGGCGACCACAGTGATCGTTGTTTTGGCGTTGATTAGCCAATCTGGGTAGTGAGGGTTGATGGGAACAAGAAACAACTCTTTTCCCAGTGGTTTTGTGGGAGGTTCGTCGCTCATAAAAAATTGCCTTCTGTCTGTAGGTAAGGCTACGCCTCGGTGGAGCATATGTCAATTTCCATTCTTAATATTTTGTGTTAGGATACGGCATGGCAAAAATCACACTCTTTGGTCTCGCGGGGACAGGCACGAGCTCCGTCGGAAAAACTCTCGCAAAAAAGCTCGGTTACACATTTATGTCCACCGGGAACATCTTTCGAGCAAAGGCAGAATCACTCGGACTTTCTCTGCATCAATTTGAAGAGCTTTGTAATCAAAACCCGGAGCACGATAAAGCATTGGATCAGGATGTAAAGAAATTTGGAGAAGAGAATGATAATTTTGTAATTGAAAGTAGATTGGCTTGGTATTTTATTCCTGATTCGATAAAAATAAAGTTGCATTGTGATTTTCCAGAACGTATCAAGCGTGTAGCAAAGAGAGACGGGGTTACTATTCACGAAGCAGAAAAATTGACGACCGCACGCGAGTCATTTGGAGCACAAAGATACAAAGAATTTTACAATATTATTGATTTTGCACCAGATTCAGCTTTTGATATATCTATAGATACGACGACCACACCAATAGAAAAAGTGGTGGAACGAATCCAGAGTTATTTGGAGAAGAAGACAGATAGTAGGTAATAGTCGATAGTTGATAGATAATAGGAACTTCCCCCGCGCCCTACTGGGCGCGGGGGAAGTTCCGTGAATCTTGAATCTTAATTCTTATACTGCGCTCTGGTGAGCTCAGCACGCCCGCCGCAAGTCACGGCTCCTGAATCTACCCAATATCGTATACCACATCCTTTCTCTCGACCACTACTTTCCACTTGTTTAGTTTGGCAAAACGGTAGAGTTTTTGATTGGGGTTAAAACAAATTGCGTTTTCTACGAGCTCAAGCATTGGAATATCC
>SCTV01000060.1 GCA_004298345.1 Patescibacteria group bacterium | reverse complement strand
CGAGGATAAGCAGTAAATCCTGCGACGATAATAGCTGGCTTCTCAGCAACAGCCTGGGCTTTAATAACCTCAAAATCTATCGTCTCACTTTTTTCATCTACTCCAAATTGCACCGATGTCCACATTTTTCCTGTGATAGAAACCTTTTGTCCATGTGTCAGGTGTCCTCCGTGAGCGAGAGACATTCCCATAATCCTGCCATCTTTTGGCACGAGTGCGAGAAAGACTGCGAGGTTGGCTGGGGAGCCTGAAAGTGGCTGAACATTGACGTGCCATATCTCAGGATCAAGGTCAAAAAGTTTGAGGGCTCGATCTTTACACAAATTTTCTATCTTATCTACAAATTCATTACCTCCGTAATAACGGTGAGCTGAATACCCTTCAGCGTATTTGTTGGTGAGCTCAGAACCGAGCGCTTCGAGTACGTCTTTTGACACCACGTTTTCTGAGGCGATGAGATTGATCACTTTCTTTTGCCGCTTTTTTTCCGATTCGATAAGTTTTTTGATTTGAGTGTCTTTCATTGGAATTTTATAGGGTTAGTATTTTTTCAGTCTATTACGAAACCTTCTTTACTTCAAACGACCCTGCTATTTCGCCTTTTTGATTAAAAATAAAATGTGCTTCAATTATTTCTCCCGCAATCACCAGAGGGAGCCAGTGCGGATCATCTATCCACATCTTTTCGTAAGGTAATTTGTCAGTATCGTACCACCCCGGCTTCATTTCTTCAGACTCGGTCGGCTCGCCTTTCCATACTGAGGTCATGTACACCGAGCACTGTTGGTTCCATTCTTCCTTGTCGACAAACGTGAAATAAAGGTCGGCGACTTTTTTCAAGTCATTTGGCGCAATGACCACTCCAATTTCTTCACGTGTCTCACGAATAGTAGATTGCTCAACGGTCTCGCCTTCGGCCACTTTTCCACCCACACCATTCCATTTCCCCACTCCAAACCCTCTCTTTTTCATCGCCAAAAGAATTTGGTCGCCTTTTTTTAAAAAACAGAGGTTGGTTTGTTTCATGTTAATAGATATATGCTTCGTTTTCCTGCGTTAGGTCTTGCCTAACGCAGGAAGTGGTTTTACTTTTTCTTCATAGTAAAATCTTTGCGATCTTTCTCATGGAAACCACCGACTGCAGTGATCTCGCCTTTAATCGGTGGATGTGGATCATAATTTTCTATAGTAAAGTCCTCGAACACAAAGTCGTCAAGATTCTTTCTGGCCGGATTAATTTTCATCGTTGGAAACGGCCTCGGCTTTCGCTTCATCTGTTCTTTGACCTGCTCATAGTGATTGCCATAAATATGTGTGTCTCCCAGAAAATGTACAAATTCTCCTACTTTATATCCGCACACTTATGCAAGAATCATAGTCAACATTGCATAGCTCGCGATATTAAAAGGCACCCCAAGGAATGAATCTGCACTCCGCTGATAGAGGGCGAGAGAAAGTTTGCCATTGGTCACATTGATGTTGAACATCATATGGCATGGTGGAATAGCCATCGAGGTGCCCGGCAAAGCCATCTCGTAAACGTACTCGGGGTTCCAGGCCGACACAATCACATGTTTACGGTCGGGATACTTTTTACTTTTTTCTATCGCCCAAGCGAGCTGATCTATCTCTCGTCCATCTGCAGCGGGCCATTTGCGCCACTGCCTACCATACACCGGACCGAGATTCCCCCACTTTTTTGCGTACTCAGGATCCTCTTTTATCTTTTTAATAAACTCATCTTGGGTGAGATTTGGCACCTCACCTTTTTCCATCTTCTTTTTATAATCTTTATATGGCCAGTCATCCCAAATATGTACGTCGTTGTCTACCAGATATTTTATATTGACGTCACCTTTTAGAAACCAAAGGAGCTCGTGGATAATACCCCTGAGAAAAACTTTTTTGGTAGTCAAAAGTGGAAAACCTTTGGACAGATCAAAACGCATGCTTCGCCCAAACACGCTTTTTATTGCGATGCCGGTATTGAACTCACGCTTTTCAAAACCGTTCTTCATAATGTCAGCGAGCAAGTCGAGGTACTGATATTCAAGGTGTCTTTCTTTTTTTACCCGAGCTTTTGGCCTTGCTTTCGTCTTCATTTTTGAAACGGTTTTCTTTTTCATTTTCGTTTATTTTTTAGCTGGCTTGATTTTGGCTTTTGGAGCCTTGACCAATTTGGCTTCAAGTTCTTTTGGGTCAGCAAAATGATCCCAATCTCGATCTTGATATCTCCCCGTTTTTTTGTAGTCCTTTTGGGCTTTGTTACTCAACATAGCAAAAAGAAGCTGACCGATGGGCATGCCCGGTCGGAGAATAATCGGCACTTTATTGAAATTACATAGCTCAAAAGTGATATTGAGAAAATGACCAGGGTTGATGAGACCGGCGGTATTGTGCACGACGAGCCCGATACGCGCGAGACTACTTTTACCCGAAAGCTGTATCAAATATTTGTCAGAACCAAAATAGTCCTTTGAGGTACCGAGCACCGTCACTCCTGGATGTAGATAATACGCCTCTCCATCAGGAACGATTCTCTCAACGTGTTTCGCGTATATTTTATTCACCGGATCTATTACCAATGATTCGTGACTGGAAGTAATAAGAAACTTATTACCAAGACAAATATCATAGCTTGCAGGCTGAAGGCGCTTCTCATCAAATTCTTTGATGACAATATCTCCGTTCTGAACTGCTTTTTTGATGTCTATGTCTGAAAGAAACATGGTATTTTAAAATTATTCTAGTGTAAATATATTTTCCGTCCCATAATACTCCGGCCAATGCGTATTATAGTGCGCAAACATTCGCTCGAGCCGTGACTGGTCGAGAGGGGTGGCACCGACACTTTTCATAAAGGCGAGTAGGTCTGTTTTTGCCTTGTCTGCCTCCCCCGCTGAAGAAAGTACCTTTTCAAATTCTGCCAGGTAGCCATAGCCTGCATTTTTGTCGAGACAAATATGCATGTCTCCGCTCTGATACTCCTCCCTCTCGCGAGACCATTTTGCCTGATACGTCAGGCCGGCATCAAGGAGCACTTGGTCAAGCTGGGCAAAAGAGAGTTTAACCGGTGATTCAAACTCGATGCGTGAGACTCCGTTGGCACTGCTATGGTCATCGATAGAAGCCTTGATTACAAAAAGAACTTTACCATCAGCCTCACGACTACGGATAGAAACCTTCTTTCCTTCAGCCACTATTTTCTTAAGCGATTCGATTTTACTTTTTTCGATGAGCGGAGAGATGACTTTTTCAAGTATTGCGAAGTCAGGTGGAGTATTGAAATAGTGATTGAGCTGCTTCCCCTTACCCACGAGAGAAAGTGACGGGTCTTTTTGCACAAGAGCTCGCTTCAGCTTGTCTGCGTTCTCTTTTGAGCCGAGTAAACTTTTTATTTCGATTTCGTAGCTATGAGACATTTTAGGTAAAGGTTAGATATAAGGATTAAGCTTGCCCCGTAGCGAGTACTCTCTGCTAAAGGGATTCAAGAATAAAATTTGTAACTCAAAAAGTAATTTCCGAGTTCAAAATGCTATACTACTAGTATATGCTTTACGGAGATAAAAACAACGTGACAAAACCGAAAATAAGTATTGTTGTTGCTCTCGGCAAAAAGATTCGAGCCATAGGAAAAGGGGCTGATTTACTCTGGAAAATCAGTGACGATTTGAAACGATTCAAAATGTTGACTACTGGGCACCCAATTATCATGGGTCGCAAGACCTTTCAGTCTATTGGGAGAGCGTTACCAAATCGGACAAACATTATTGTCACCCGAGATGTAAATTTTAAAGCAGAAAATTGTATCACGGCACACTCTATAGAAGAGGCGCTCGCGGAAGCTAAAAAAGTAGAGCAGAGTGAAATTTTTGTTATCGGAGGAGGAGAGATATATACCCAAGCACTTCCCTTTGTAGACAAGCTTTATCTTACACTGGTAGAAAGTGATGTTGAGGGAAATATTTTCTTCCCAGAATACCCTGAATTTACCAAAGAAACTTTTCGAGAAGAACGAAAGGATGAAAAAACAGGATTAGTGTATACATGGGTGGATTTAGTTAGATAAAAACAACAAATAGTACATCTACGCCATAGCGTAGATGTACTATTTGTTTGAAACTTATTTTGTTCGAGAACCGACGATTTTAAGCCATATTCAACGGCTCATTAACTAATGAGCCGTTGAATATGGCTCTGCAGAGGCGTTTTAGAAATATGGCCTTGTTGAGCCGTTTCCCTTTGGCCAGCAAAAACCGCCGGCGTACTCGCCGGCGGTTTTTGCTTTTTGTATGTCCAAATTTATTTAACATCCACCCCCATACTTCGTGCAGAACCTTCGATAATCTTCATCGCTGCATTGATATCGTTGGCGTTGAGATCAGGAAGTTTCTTTTCAGCAATCTCTCGAATCTTTGCTTTGCTGATAGTACCGATCTTTGCTGAGTTTGGCTTACCAGAACCCTTTTCCTTGCCGATCGCTTTTAGAATAAGGCTCGATGCGGGAGGAGTTTTTAAAATAAAGTCGAATGTTCGGTCTTCATAGACAGAGATTTCGACAGGAACAATATCTCCCACCATAGTCTTTGTTGCGTCATTAAAACGCTTTACGAATTCACCGATATTCACTCCGGCCTGACCGAGCGCAGGACCCACTGGAGGTGCTGGGTTTGCCTTTCCGCCGGCAATCTGGAGCTTTAGTTTTTTTGTAATTTTCTTTGCCATGGGATTAAGTTTAAAATTCAAGATTAAAATACTAGATTTACGAGACTTCCCCGAGAAGCACGAGGTGAGTCACACAATACCCTAAATCTTCTTGATTTGCAAGAAGTCGAGCTCTACTGGAGTCTCACGACCAAACATCGAAACAAGTACCTTTACCTTGCCTCTCTCGGCGTCCACTTCAGACACCTTACCTTCAAGCTCTTTAAATGGCCCGTCAGTGATAATAACTGCATCGTCCGGAGCCAGATCGATCGTATGCTTCACTGTCTTGGTGTTCATTCGTCCCAAAAGTTGATCAACTTCTTTCTTTTCGAGCGGTACTGGAGTGACTCCTGACCCGACGAAACCGGTCACCCGAGGAGTGTTGCGCACTACGTACCATGAATCATCGGTCACAATCATATCCACGAGAATATACCCTGGGTAGATTTTTTGATCCTCCTCTACTCGCTTACCACCTTTAACTTTTACGGTTTTTTCGGTCGGAACCAACACATTGAAAATCTTATCCTCCATGCCAAGAGACTCGATGCGCTGTTTTAGATTTCGCACTACTGCATTTTCATATCCAGCATAGGTATGAATGGCATACCAATTTCTCTGTCCTTCAAGTTGTTGTTTTGACATGGTGTTATGAGATTAGCTTACCAAGCCCGATTGAGAAGATGTAATCAAAAAAACCGAGAAAAAAGGCGGTGACAACAGAAATAACCACCACAAAAATAGTATAGAAAATGGCTTGGCGCTTTGAAGGCCAGCTAACATGCGTCAATTCACCCTTTGTATCCTTGATATAATCGACAATTTGCATATGGTTTTTTATTAAAAAACCCCGCGAGGGGTAATATGGGTATAGAATACTCCCTTTTCCCACCGCTGTCAACAGTTTCGTGCCATCACCAAAAAAGAGCACGAGTATTTCTTTGGTAAGAAATCTCTCAAGTCTCAGCTCCCGTCCTGTGCCGTCTACAGGGACACATCATCTACCGATGTGAAAGTCTCTTTTTTAGATGCTTTGTTTCGCGACACCAGAAATTTTCAGTAGAAAATTTCTGGTGTTTGGGAGCTTTGTAAGATGATTCCTTCTACTCTTTCGATCCTAATCTATCGGATTTCTACCTTGAATGATTCGTATCAAAAACATGATAATTGCCACTACGAGCAAGAGGTGGATAAACGAACCAAGTACATGGAATCCGATAAATCCAATGAGCCAGAGTACGATAAGTAGAAATGCAATTGTTATAAGCATGTGAGTGTTATTTTAAAAATGAATAATAAGGAACCGTATCCCCTTCCACCACCTCCCTCTGCTCAGATGAAATTCTTTAGCGTATTTCGTACGTAATAGAAACTTGCGAAGTAATTTTGTTTTCACCTGTCGAGATTTCTGGTGCACCGCCACCCATACCACCGACAGCAGCGTCCATCATGAGTGCCTTTGAGTAGTATGGTCGAGGAAAGTCTCCGCCTTCAGAAAAGCTTACCACTCGAACGATAGAGACACCGAGATCATCGGCAAGAATCTTTGCCTTTGTCTTCGCCTCGTTGATAGCTTTCTTGCGAGCCTCCGCGACAAATTCATTCTCCTTGTCTACTGTAAACTGAAGTCCGCTCAAATTTGTCACATTGAGCTCACCAATACCCGCGAGAATGGTGCCTGCATCTTCAATCTTGCGCACCTTTACCGCCACTGTCTGACTAACTTCATACCCTTTGAACACTGACTTTCCGCCCGGACAACCATATTGAGTACATGGTGCTGAAAGATAATCATACTGTGGAGAAATGTTGTAACCTGTAGTCTGAATATCTTTTTCTGCCACACCGCTTTTTTTTAGAAATTCTACTGCCTTGTTGGCTTTTTCGGTTGCAACTTTTTGTGCGGCCGGAACTGTTTTTGCCAGCTCATTGACTGTATAGGTAAAAGTTGCAATATCAGGCACCGCAAAAACCTCAGACTCGCCGTTTACCGTGATAGTGTTGGTGGCGCTAGTACCGCTTCCCGCAAGAGTATATTTTCGATACTCATGCATTGTTTTTACCAAAACCAAAAAACAAATAAGCACTCCTAAAACACCTACGATTACTCGAGCGGTCTTACTTTGAAACATACTAACGGCTGATTCATTCATAAATGATATAAAGTTATGTCTTAATAATAGATACGATATACCGACCTTATATCGAATGTACGGAGTATCATATCAGAAGACGTTGCTTAAGGAAAGATATTTCAGAGTAAAATGGTCAATAAAAAAGATCCAATCACTTGCGTGTGGACCTCTGGCGACCCTTGCCTTTAACGAACCTTGCGATGATCTGTTCGACACGGAGACCGAGCATCGCGTTCGTGGCTTTAATTTCGGCCAGTGTTTGGTAGAAGAACGGCTTTTTCGGGACCGTCACTCCGACCGGATAGAGAGCAATCCTGACACCATCAGGCAAGTAGAAGTAGAGGACTTCGCCCCGCTTCCACAGGCTACCCATCTGCTCGACTTCCTCCGCCCAAGTGCGGTGCTCGTGGAGCCCTTGACGCCGATAGGTGTAATCTTTCCGTTTGGACTTCTCCCACGGCCGAAGTTTACCCTCGCCAGACAGACACTCCTGAGCCTTGGTAAACCGGAACCGGAGTGGCCGACCCCATGCCCAACGCATACTCCGGAACGTCCCTCGAGTAAAGCTGTGTAATGTGGAATTGAAACTGCAGTTCACAAACACCTCGATTGTCCCGCCAACCAGGTCTCGTCGCCATTTCAACTTTCTCCACGCCAGCTTTTCATCTTTGGTTTTGTTTTTTGCAGGCATAATGCCTCCTTTCCTTTTTCTAGAGTAATACGTTTAGATAGAAAAGTAAAGCTTAAGATGAGACTATTCTCCCGTCAGATCAAGCAAATTTTCAAAAAGAGATGCGACGGTCATTGCACCTACTCCACCCGGGACCGGGCTGATCGCAGAAACGATCTTTGAAACATTTTCAAAATCAACATCACCCACGAGCTTTCTCTTCCCCACTTCTTCCTGAAGTTTGCCGTCAGCAAGAGTATTGATTCCCACATCAATCACCACCTGGCCTTCTCGTACAAAATCTTTGGTAATAAAATGCGGCTTGCCGATTGCCACGATTAAAATATCCGCACGGAGAGTTTCTTCGGATAGATTTTGGGTACCTCGATGACAAATAGTTACCGTTGCGTTCCTATTCAAAAACGCCATCGCGGTCGGCTTACCCACGAGCACTGAACGCCCAACGATTACCACTTTCTTACCTTCTACTGGGATCTGATAACAATCCAGTAAGGACAAAATCCCCCGCGTGGTCGCTGGCAATACAATCTCAGAACCATCTTCCCAAAGCTCTTGTGTATGTGTGCTCGTCAAACCATCGACATCCTTTTTTGGATCAATCGCCTCAAGAATAGTGTGCTGATCGAGATGTACTGGCAAAGGCAACTGCACAATAATACCGTGTACCGAATGATCAGTGTTATGTTTTTTAATACAAGAAACTACCGCATCTGACGAAACTTTTTCTGGAAGCATTTCGTGGATCACCCGAGCACCGATCTTCTCACCAAAAGATTTCTTGGCCTTGATGTATGCTACAGAGTCAGCTCGATCACCGATCTGAACCACCACCAAAGTCGGCTGAGCTGACAAAGTTTTTACCCTAGCCGAAAGACGTTGAATCGTAGCGTCTCGTAGTGATATTCCTTCTAAAATCTGTCCTGACATGGGTATAGAGTAGCATATTTATAGACGATGTACATAAAGCCTATTGTATGCTATCCTTTTGCGCGGATGAAAATTTTAGACTTCTGTTGCAAACTAATCCTGCTGGGCACAGCCCTGATGCTGGTCTGCTTTGCGAGCCTTGCGATCGCTATCCCATCAGAAAGCCTGCTCTTTTGGGAAATAGCTTGGTGGACAGGGCCATTAGGAATCTTAGCCTTTTTCACTGGCGAATACTTGCGAACAAAGGAGCTCCACCGCCCACCGACAAAGTAATTGGCGGTTTTTTATTTTAATTTTTTTACAAAGACTACTCATCACGTATACATTAATTATGCGCACGTGCGTATAATCAGTGTATGGAGCTAGGTTTGAATGGCTCACTGAGCCATTCAGCGTGGCTCTATTGAGCCATTTTCAATTTTTTGCCATTTTGGAGATTTTTGAGCAAACCCGCTTATTGTAACTCAGGCGGAAACTCCAGTATCGGCACTTCTATCGTTCTTTTTTCACCCCCTGTGGCAGTCAAAAAAGAAAGTGAGGTGGCTACCAGTGCCATCCGTTTATCGGGCAAAGAAATTTTGGAACCATATTTACCGTCCCCCAGTATCGGATGCCCAATGTAGCCGAGCTGAGCCCGAATCTGGTGCGGCCGGCCAGTCTCTAATCGAATTTTTAAAAGAGAAAAATCGCCAATTGTTTTTACGATCTCATAATGAAGTTCGGCATACTGAGCGCCGTGAATTTCCGACTCGTAGACTGCTGTTTTATTATTTTGCTCATTTTTGAGCAGAAAATGGGTGAGGGTAGCTGATTTTTTTACCGGCACACCAGCTACCCACGCATGATATATCTTTTCGGCAGTGTGAAGACGAAATTGTTCTGATAAACGCGATGCACCCTTACTCGTCTTTGCGAAAAGAATTACCCCGGACACATTTCGGTCAAGTCGGTGTACGAGCCCAAGAAAAACATTACCGGGTTTATTATCACGAGTCTTGATAAATCTTTTTACTTGCTCCAAAAGACAATCTTCCATCGTATCATCGCCCTGCACCAAAACTCCTGATGGTTTATTGACCACAATCACATGATTATCTTCGTAAAGAATTTCTGGTTGCATATTCGTAAAATAAAAAGCTACCTCGAGGATAGCACTACTCAAAGAAGGACAGGATACCCTTCTCGACAGATGGAGTCAGAACACCCTTCCCCATGGTTAAAAAAGGAACGAGCTCTTCATACAAAACTTGTCCCCGCGAGCAGACAATCTTCATCATGGCCGCTTGAGTAACTATGGCGGCCGTCTGAACATCGATCTCTGTGCGTAGCTCTCCTTCACTCGCCCCACCCTCGACATAGAGACCGTGCACCAACCTCTGCCGCAAAGGCTCGACGGTAGCATCCTTACGGCAAATCCGTTGTAATAATGACGCTGGCAACAAATCATCGGGAGCAAGGACATGTCCGTGGACGAAACGGCGGACACCCTCAAGGATGACATTCCAGTAGCACATACTGCGAGTAGAAACTTCCTGAGATCGAGACATGTCCAAAATGCGGTTTCGATCGAGGAGCATCAAGTGCGGAAGTGACTGGACCAAACCATGAGGACCCCGAAAAATGCCTCGCACTTGGTAGTGTGTGACAATCGGATATTCCGGCGTCTTACACAAACTCGTCATGTCTGTGGACATACACATGACCGGATAGATCGGGCGAATCGTCCCGGCTATAGCGATAATTGTGCTGGAAACAAAGGCTACTGGATCCACGTCCATTGATTCAATGCGACCGAGACCTGCTTTGTGTTTTGCGCTCATAAGGTGTTTTCCTTCGTAAGTTGTTCAAAGAATTCCAGAGTGGACAATACCATGGGTAGAGAGTAGAAGCAAGGTTTACGATTTACAAATTAAGAATGGGAAAAGACCCAAAATCGCTATGCGATTTTGGGTCTTTTGTATTTCGAACCCTATCCGTAAATCATAAATATTGAATCGTGTCTCTACCCTCTCTTCCACCGTGCAAAAATACCACACGGCAAAAGGCGCAGACTTTTTGATTCAGTTATCGCGAGTTCCCCTACCTCTATCGTTCCACCCATTTTTTCTACAATAGGCGACAGTGCATTTTTATATGAAATAGCTGAGTAGCCAGATGCGTATCCATTGACCACAAAAAAAATCGGCTTGTCGGAAAGAAGCTGTGCGCAAAGATCGAGTAATCCAAGAAAATGTTCCTCGATTTTCCAAATCTCTTTGCTTGCACCGTGTCCAAAAGCCGGCGGGTCCATAATAACCGCATCATACTTTTTACCACGTTTTATTTCTCTCTCAACAAAAACTTGCACATCCTCGAGAATCCAACGTATCGGCGCATCTGTAAGACCAGAAACTTCAGCATTTTCTCTCGCCCAAGTGATAGCAGATTTTGAACCGTCCACATGACATACTTTTGCCCCAGCCTGTGCACAAGCCAAAGACGCGCCACCTGTATATCCAAAAAGATTGAGGACATTTATTTCTCTGGTCGGCTCGGCTTTTTTTGTACTCGCAACCACCTCCCGCATCCAATTCCAATTACTCGCCTGTTCTGGAAAAAGACCTGTGTGTTTAAAGGCGGTTGGTTTGATAATAAAAGTAAGATCGGCGAAACTGATCTGCCATTTGTCTGGAATCGGTTTTCGCACTGTCCATGAAGTCGCCTTACCGTCGCGAGAAAAATACGCATCGGCAACAGTCCATTCTTTTTCTGTCATCTGTTTTTTCCAGAGAGCTTGCGGGTCAGGACGCGACAAAACCACCTTCCCGAAACGTTCGAGTTTTTCTCCTTCTCCACTATCTAGAAGCTCGTAGTCGGCAGATGTGCTAATAGCTTCAATTTTTAGCTTTTGTTCCATAGTATTTTACTATACCATTATACACCTATTTAAGTAAAAAGTCAATAGTATCTGTCCACGACTACTTACTCTTGATGTCCACAATCTCCCCGTCTCGTAAGGTCACCACTCTATCGGCGTACTGTGTATACTCCTCTTCGTGTGTCACCATTACGATGGTCTGGCCTTCTTCATGTAGAGTGCGAAATAGGTTGACCACCAAAGCAGAACTTTCGCTATCGAGATTGGCTGTCGGCTCGTCGGCAAAAATAATTTTTGGTTTACCAGCAATAGCTCGAGCTACCGAAACACGCTGTTGCTCCCCACCTGAAAGCTGACTCGGTAGATTGTTCCACTTGTCTTCAATACCTACTTTTTTTAAAGCATCTTTTGCCAATATCAAAGATTCTTTTTTACTAAAACCGGACATAAGAAGTGGTACTATAATATTTTCTGAGGCCGTCAGCTCTGGCACCAGCGCATAGTCTTGGAAAATGTATCCGAGCTCGGTCAGACGAAATTCTGTCCGGGCATTGCTTGAAAGATTTTCCGTGTCTACTTCCCCAATACGTAGACTGCCAGACGTTGGATGATCGAGAAGACCAAGTTGATACAAAAGTGTCGACTTTCCGGCGCCAGAACGACCAATAATAATTACAAATTCCCCGAGAGCGACATCTAAAGAAACGCCTCGAAGCACTGTCTGATCAGTAACCCCGTTATGAAATGTTTTGACTATTTTTTTAGCGGAAATAATGTGCATATACGTTTAGCGTCCTAAAATCGCATCGAGGGTATTTTGCCGGCTTACAATCTTGGCAGGAATATATCCCGCAATAATCGTGGCGACAAGAAGTGCAAAGGCTCGCCAGAGTGTCCCCGATACTGTGGCGACCAAAATACCATCACTAAATGGAAAATTAATCGGATGGGCATCAATAAAGGGCACCAGCACAAAATAGAGGATGAGTATCCCGATCAACGTCCCTGCCACCGCATAGAAAAGTGATTGGATAATGTAGGCAACTTCGATCGCAAAAGAATCGATTCCAACACCTTTCAAAATGCCGATATACTTTCGACGGGTGATAGCATTTACAAAAATCACGATAAAAATAGTGATCGATGCAACCACAAGTCCTACCGAACCGATAATATCGCCAAGCAGAGCAAACGCATCCTTAATATCCACCAGAAACTTTGGCTGGGCTTCATTCCAAGTACGTATTTTTGCCACTCGAGCAAAACCCTCGTCGGTAAGTATTTGCTGAACTTGATTTACATACGCAGGATCTTTGAGTTTAATCGCAATCTCATCGACATTGTAGTCAGTACGACCGATCATTCCTCGAAGAACCCGATCAACCATAAAAATTCTCTGATCAAGCTCGCCGACTTTACTTTTAATAATACCTTTGATAGTCACTTCTTTGGTATTACCGTTAACCACAAGACGTACTCGAGAGCCCAGTCCGGCCTGCTTCAGGTTCCGCAAGCCTGGAGAATCAATCGGAGAATATTTAAAAAGCAGATTCCCACCGATTAAAATCTGGTCTTCGTCGCCAGAATCGAGATATTCACCCTCTACCACCTTGCTCGCAAGCTCGGTGACTTCATTTTCTTTAGCTGGATCAATACCAGTCACGAGACCAGTCGCATTGTCCAAAATATCGCCCTGCCTGGTACGTTCTTTGTAACCAGCTTCGAGTCGACCACTTTCCACGTACCGTGCCGTAACCGCAGAAACTTCAGGCAAACCTTCAGCAAATTTTATAATCTTAGTACTACCCTCAATGTAAGTTTTTTCAAGAAGATTAGAGAGGAGAAGGTCGCTTGAATAGTGTGTGCGATTTGACTTCACTGAGGCTTCGATAAGGCCAACGAGAATTCCTCCGACCACCACCAGATTGAGAAAAGTCAGAGTCATGACAAAGATGATTAGGGTATTTGTCCAAATATTTGCTCGACGGATCTGACGAACCGCCAAAAATGTACCGACTGAAATCGATTTATAATTCATATCTTGCTATTTGACACCGAAGATTACTTCCTCACCTTCGCTTAAACCACTCACAATCTCTTGGGCGCCATTTGATGCTCTAACTCCGGTGGTCACTTTCTTTTCAACAACTTCCTTTTTATCAACCAACACTTTGACGTATTTCTCGCCATTTTTTTCAAATATTACTCGACTCGGCACTGACAAGATCTGTGTGCGAGGATTATTTTTTATAATAATGTTCGCGGTCATGCCAGACCGTACACGGGCGTCTTTTTCTAGAAATTGCAGTGTAACTTTATACGTCGGTACCCCATCAATAATCGTCTCTGCCGGATCAACGAGAATCACCTTGCTCGGGAAACGCACATTCTCGCCATAAGCATCGAGAGTCACCTCTGCCAAATTACCCACTACAATCTTTGAGATATCAGATTCTGGTACGTTCACCTCGATATGGAACTCTGCTTCCGAAATGAGAGATACTGCCACAGTATTTGCAGAAAATATTTCTCCCACTTTTGCAAGGACACTAGTCACCACACCCTGTATCGGCGAGACGATAGTAGTTTTTGCAAGTTGGGCTTGATAATTTTCTTCTGTCGCTACCATCTGATCATATTTTGACTGCTGCTGACTTATTTGCTCTTCGGTATTACCTGCTTTCACCAGAGTGAGATCATTTTGTGCAAGTTCAAGAGCAACTTTTTTTGATTGCACCTCTCCCTCTGCCGAACTGAGATTTTCTATCGCCGTATTTACGTTGGTACGAGCGGTACTTAGATCAGCTTTGTAGTCATCGATAGTTGTCTGAGTGGTGGAGGTGTTTGGGGTCAACGAATTCACCGCAAGTGACACATTGTCCAAAAAATTTTTTACCAATGTGAGATTTTTCTTTGCATCAATGATAACGGAGATGACATTTTCAACAGTTAGAGTATCGAGCACTTTTTTCCAAGCTACCAAGGTTTGTTCGACTGCCACTCTCTGCGATTCGATGGTTGACTCCAACCGAGAATCATAAATCTGGGGCACGAAATCCGGCGAAGAGCTTCTCGGGTTTGTAAATAGTTTCTCTGTTCGATTGCGCACTCCATCATCAGACTTGGTGTAGGCACTAGAAACAACATTTGTAAGGTTGCGTAAAGCTTCAGAAAGCAACGTCTCTGCATTTTTTACTTTAGTTTCACTGACCACCACCTCTTCTGTACGAGGGCCTCGAACTAGCTCATCGAGCCGTGCTTTTTCTGCCAGTGTATTGGCCTGCGCACCTCTATAGAGAGCGAGAAGCTCACTAGCATCTACCGACACCAAATATTTTCCAGGAAAAACTTGATCGCCAACCTTTACATTTACTGCTCGGACTCGTCCCCCTTTTTCAAAAGCCAGGTCAACACTTTGTGCAGATTTTACTCGACCAGAAACAGACACTTCCTCAGCTAGATCAGTTCGAACCACCTTGACCGTATCATAAGCTGACTTACCGGTAAACTTTACATATATGATTCCACCGACAAGAAACATTGCAGCGATCAGTATTCCAAGCCCCGCTTTTGTCTTTAATATTTCTGTAGTCATGGGCGCCACTATAGCACGAGAAAGTGGTATTTGACAAGTAGACTGTAATTTGTTATAATAGAATATATGAAAGTCTTTAAAAACCTTCTGCGAAAACCTAACACTTCCTTTTGGCGAGGTTTTACAAACTATTGGTCAGTCGCCGTCTATACGCTCGTAGTCTGGGATTTTATCACCAACAACATGCTCTCTCCTATCGTTGGCCCGGTAGCGGCAGTCTATGTAGTTATCCTTACTATCTATAGTGCCGAAAAAGAATTTGAACGATGGCAAGATTATCACACCAAACGACATCCAGGTGAAGTGTATGTAGCAATCTGGACAGTACTCTTTTTCAGCATATTGTTAGCAACTCTCTTTTTCGACAAGCCATACCGAATGCCGAGTGAAATTATTTCAACATATATTGCAGTACTCGGTATTCTCGCTTTGACCAAAAAGTCCAAGGCTCTCTACCAGGAAAAATGCCCTTCTTCAGAACTCCATGAATCAGCTCAAAAATAAAAAGGATGGGTACGACGTGCTGGTTGTTGGCGGTGGCCCAGCCGGTATGATGGCGGCGGGCAGAGCAGCAGAGGCGGGCGCTCGCGTACTTCTCGTAGAAAAAAATGATTCTCTTGGCAAAAAGCTCCTAATCACCGGCGGGGGTAGATGCAATGTGACTAATGCCGAGTTTGACGCACGCAAGCTCGTGGATAAGCTTGGAGATAAGGGTAAGTTTTTATTTTCGTCATTTTCTCAGTTTGGGGTACCAGAAACCTTTGACTTTTTCCATTTGAAAAATATGCCGACCAAGGTCGAAGCCGAAAAGCGGGCTTTCCCAGTGAGCAACAAAGCACAGAGTGTTTGGGATACTTTGGTGACATATTTACAAAAAAATAATGTCGAGGTTCTTTCGGATACTCCGGTAACTGGCCTTGTAAAAAAAGGTAGTGAGATAGTGGGCGTACAAATCGGGAACAAAAAAATACTCCGTGCTAAAAAATATATTCTAGCAACTGGTGGCAAATCTCGCCCCGAGACAGGCTCAACTGGTGAAGGTTTTCTGTGGCTCAAAGAGCTCGGGCATAAGGTAATCGAGCCTGATGTAGCATTGGTGCCAATCGAGACAAAAGACGGCTGGGTAAAACAAGCCCAAGGGGTAAGTTTTTCAAATGTTCGAGTATCTGTGTTTCAAAACAACGCTCAACAATTCTCAAAAACCGGAAAAATCCTTTTTACCCATTTTGGACTCAGTGGTCCGCTCATACTCAACATGAGTAAAGATATCGGTGAGCTCATAAAATATGGTGAAGTAAAACTTTCTCTTGACCTTTTTTCTGACCTAGATCATCTAGCCCTCGACGCTCATATTCGGACAATCTTTGAAACCAACCAAAATAAAAAGTTAAAAAATGTTTTTGGTCTCCTCGTTCCGCCAAAAATGGTTCCGGTTATCCTCTCCCTCACCTCGCTCGACCAAGAACAGTACGTAAATAAAATCAGCAAAGAATCTCGCCTCGCTCTCGGTAGAATATTTAAACAACTTTTCTGTCAGGTGCATAAACTGCTCGGCACAGAGAAAGCCATCGTGACCTCTGGTGGCCTGGCACTCGAAGAAATAGATTTCAAAACAATGCAGTCCAAACTCTATCCAAACCTCTATTGTGTCGGGGATGTACTCAATTTTGATCGACCTTCAGGTGGATACAGTCTGCAGATCTGCTGGACAACCGGATATATTGCAGGAGACCACGCAAGTAAAAAATAACTAATGTCTTCGTGATAAAGATTATTGCGCTAGGCAAGACCTAACGCATTTCTCACTTTCTCCCACAACCCTCTCCCATTCCCATGACTCAACAACCCCAAATACGACCGAATCGTTTCTTCCTTTCCCCCACTTTCCGCTATTCGCTTGAACATACGTTTTTTAGTAGTCGTACGAACCACTCGATGATCTGGAAAATGCACCCAGCCGAGAAAATCAACGCCGGAAGCCAGGGTTTTAATATAGACCTTGTCGGGGTGCAATTCGAGCCTCAGCTTCTCTCGCAAAAATACTACGATATATCGTAGTAACTCTTCGAGGTGGTGTTTGTCGGGTGACAGAAACACAAAATCATCTGCATAGCGAATATAGTATTTCACCTTGAGTTGATGTTTCACATATTGGTCAAATTCATTCATATAGATGTTCACCAAGAGCTGTGAGGTGAGATTGCCGAGAGGAAGACCGACACCGGTACGAGTCGAGTGGAAACTGTCAATAATTCCTTTCAAAATACGGAGAATGTTTTTGTCGGGAATGTATCGGTCAAGAATGGCGAGTAGTACAGCGTGATCAATCGAAGCGAAAAACTTGCGGATGTCGCATTTCAGGACAAAACAAGTGCGAGTATTGTTGTGTGATACTTTTCGTCCGAAGTCGCGGAAGCGGTTGAGGGCGCGATGCGTACCCTTCCACTTTCGGCAAGAATACGAGTCGCTCACAAAAGTGCGGTCGAAGAAGGGATAGAGTATGCGATACAACGCGTGATGCACCAGTCGGTCTCGCACCAGTGCCTTGTGAATGTTTCGGGGCTTGGGGTCGGAGATATTAAAGGCTTCATATGCTCCGTGGACGTACGTTTTTGTAGCGAGTTCTTTATGAAGCTTCAAGATATTGTCCATTAGCCGAAGAGAAAACCCCTGCACATCTTTCTTCTGTTTTTTACCCCTCACAAATTCTCTCCACGCAAGGAGGAGGTTTTCGACAGATGTGATATGGTCATAGGCATGAATCAGTTGAATCCGCATACCTTGAAGTCTACCCCCCCCCAAGACTTTTACCAGTACTAGAAAAATTGAAAGGCGTATATCTGCTTTGGCATCAGTATCGTCTTACTCTTCCCAAAACAGAGCGCTACTCGCTCGGAGAAAAAATTGATCAATTACTTGTTGACAGTATAGAATCAGTAAGTGTTGCTGCCTTTCTTTCAAAAGGTGAAAAAGCTCCGTATGTTCGCCTCGCGATCAGAAAAATAG
>SCTV01000059.1 GCA_004298345.1 Patescibacteria group bacterium | reverse complement strand
TTTTCTATGGTGGGCATGGCCGACAAAGCAGTAGAAGAATCAAAAGACCGTTTCTCGGCAGCAATTAAAAATTCTGGTTTCAAATCTCCCAAACAGAGGAATCAAAAAGTCGTCGTTTCGCTCGCACCAGCACAGGTGAAAAAAGAGGGACCAAGCTTTGATCTAGGTATCGCCCTAGCATATCTCCTCGCGTCAAAAGAAATTAAATTTGACCCGGCTAAAAAACTTTTTCTCGGCGAGCTCTCGCTTGACGGCTCACTAAGAGCGGTGACTGGTATGCTCCCGCTTGCAATAGAAGCGAAAAAAAGAGGATACGATGAGCTCTACGTACCAAAAGACAACGCGCTCGAAGCAGCCTTGATTGAAGGCATCACGGTTTTTCCTGTCACTGACCTAAAAGAAATTGTTGAACATTTTGGCGGAAAAGTGGGTGAACCAAAGATAGAAAATACAATCAAAGAAACTGAGGAAATCGCCAGTACGAGACAAATTTCCCCTCAACCAAAAACCGTTCTCCGCAAAAAGTCTATTCCATCTCTCATCGATTTTTCTGATGTGCGCGGGCAAGAGAGCGCGAAAAGAGGTTTAGAGATCGCCGCGGCTGGTGGACACAACATCGCGATGTATGGACCACCAGGAACCGGCAAAACCATGCTTGCCAAAGCTTTTTGCCATATTCTCCCAGCACTCTCGTTTGAAGACATGCTGGAGGTGACTGGTATTCACTCTATCGCAGGAGCACTTCGCGGGGGACTGGTGACCGAGGCGCCTTTTCGCTCACCACACCATACGTCGTCATACGTGGCGCTCGTCGGTGGAGGTGCTTCTCCAAAACCTGGTGAAATCACTCTTGCTCACAAAGGGGTACTTTTTCTCGATGAATTCCCTGAGTTTGACCGAAAAGTGATCGACTCTCTGCGTCAGCCACTTGAGGATAGGGTAGTCAGTGTATCTCGAGCCAAAGGCTCAGTGCTTTTTCCTGCTCACTTTATCCTCATCGCCACCATGAATCCATGTCCGTGCGGTAATTACGGCATCAAAGGCAAGGAGTGCGTGTGTAGTGCACTTTCATCTCAGAGATACCAGCTCAAAATCTCGGGGCCAATCGTTGACCGTATCGATATTTGGCTCGAAGTCGGCTCGGTCAGTCATGCTGATCTGGCCCGCAAAGACAAGACCGGAGAAACCACAGAAATCATCCGAAAAAGAGTGCTCGAGGCTCGTACAATCCAAGGAAATCGTTTCAAAAAAGCTGGGAAAAATATAAAAACCAATGCCGAAATGTCCGCAAAGCAGATCGAGGAGCTCATCGACCTTGACCTAGAGACTACCAAAATCCTCACTACCTCAGCCGAAAAGCTCGATCTTTCTGCCCGCGCCTATCACAAAATTATCAAGCTCGCCCGCACCATCGCCGACCTCGACAAAAGCCCCCACGTTCTCACGCCACACATTCTCGAAGCCTTGCAATACAGACCAAGAAAACGCTAAAAATTAGTCTAAAAACTGAGCTCGTTTCCAATTATTCCAAAAATATTCACGGTGATGCTCGGCAAAAACTTTACTTTGAATATGTACGACTCGTGGATCTACTGCAGGAGTCAAAACATACACATGATCTCCTGCAAGCCAGAATGAATAGGGGATACGGTACTGATCGTGAGCTATTTTACAGCTATATGGTTGTTTTAAATATGACCCCACCAACTCGCGAGCGTTTCTACGCTCATATTCGAAAAACATAATCATAATGTCTATACCAGCATGTTTTATCTTTCGCAATTCTTCTACATGCTCTTTAAAAAATGGTCTCGAGTAATGAAACCAACCTTTTGATTCACCTCGTACCACAATATATTCACCAGCCTGCCTAGCTCTCATACGAAAATCCGACACCGCCGGAGCGTGACCATGAAAAACGTCCACTTGCTCTCGTTCATCATGCAAACTTCTAGAAACTTCAGAAATAACTTGTGTCGCGAGCACCTCTTTTTGTTTTAAATCAAGTAAAAAACGGTTTGGGTCTCCTACCGCAAAAAGATGTTTACCGTTTTTCTGAGTTACGGTAATTAGTTTTCTTTCCTCGAGCGTTTCTAGAGCGTTGTATACAATCTGTCGATGCTTTCTAGTGGCAGAAACAAGGGGAGCTACAAAACACGGTCCGACATCAAGCAGGGTCTTGTACACAAGAGATTCGGTACGAGAAAGCCCGAGTTGTATTAAAATGTCAATCATTTGGTGACTGATTATATGTTGTTATATATGGATAGTATCAAAATATGTCAATACTGTCAATAGTATTTATGTACAATCTTGAATATCTAAGCTAGAGTAACACCATGAAAAATAAATACATTTTCACAAGCAGTGTCGTGGTGGTGCTTCTACTTATCATTAGTTTTAGCTTTTTTAGTACCTCCAAAAACAAAGCTCCCGAAAACACCCTCCAGATAGGCATGCTCGCGCCTCTCACCGGCCCGGGAGCAAGTCTTGGAGAGTGGACAGTTCGAGGAGCAACTTTTGCGGCTAATACTATAAATAAAAACGGTGGTGTCGCTGGCAAACAGATTGAGCTTGTTGTAGAAGACGATGGTTGTACCGGAAAAACAGCTATCGATGCGGCACAAAAACTTTTAGCACAAAGCATTACGCAAATAGTGGGACCCCTTTGCGGGGCGGCGCGAGTACCGGTACTTTCAGCAAATGCGGGTAGTGAAAATATCTTTATGACCACCGGACTCTCTCTCACGAGTAATCCAAACACGAACAAATATGCATTTAATGTACTGCCTGCGGTATCTTCGGTACTCGAGGTAATGCTTAATTTCATATACCAAAAGAATCCTGCTCAAAAAATATCTTTAATTTATACCGACGACGAATACGGTAAAGAAAATCAAATCGCCTTTAATGCATACACATCAGTATCTGGAAAAATTACAGGGCCAGCATATCCATTCCCAAAGGGAAGCACTGATTTGCGCACACAGATATTAAAAATAAAAAACGATCACGGCGATATCATACTAATGACAGCTTTTCCTCCGGAATATGCGGTCTTCATGAAACAGGCAAGAGAGCTCGGCCTGAGTAAGCCAATTTTTGCTGTATCTTCGATACAAACTCCTGAAGTGGCTCAAATGAACGCACAGACTGGTCAAAAAGTTTACTATTCTTATCCCCGAGTATCTGATCTAGGGTCAGTAAAAGAAATAACCGATAAGTACAAAACCGTACACCCAGAAGCACCGGCCTCTCTGCCAATGTACTTTGGTTCGGGCTATGATGCAGTTATTTTGCTTGCGACAGCAATGAAACAATGTGGAACCATGGATAATAAATGCATCCAAAAACAAATCTCTTCAACCACAAATTATTCTGGTGCCAATGGACGAATCTCTTTTAACGAACATGGCGACAACACCGCCACAGGAGCAATTGAAATACGAGTTTTGGAAAAAGGTGTATTTTCGAAGCTTCCCTAAATTACCAGTGCACATATCGTTTGTGTATTAGTAACAGTAGTGCATTTAGAAGGTATCCAATAAGTCCGACGACGAGAATGCTAGCGTACATACCCGAAATATCATAGGTGATACTCGAGTCAATAATACGTCGACCAAGACCTGTATTTGTACCAATAAACATTTCTGTGACAACCACTACCGCCAATACCCAACTCACCGCATTGCGAATACCAACAAGCAACTGTGGCAAACTTTCCCTGATAATTACATGCCAAAATATCTGTCGATGAGTAGCACCCAAGAGCTCTGCCGTCACTCGACGATACTTTGGCGCATGCATCACACCATAGGCAGTATTGAAAATAACAATGAGTGTTGCAGCAAATGAAGCGAGTGCGACTTTTGATATTTCGCCAATACCAAACACAACCAAGAAAAGTGGGAAAAGTGCTGTGGCTGGAGTCGATCTGAAAAAATCAATGATAAATTCAACAGAATGATACATCTTTTCAAATCTTCCGAGCAATAATCCAGTGGGAACACCAACACCGAGAGCAATCAGTAAGGAGGCACCGACCCGTGCCAATGTCATTGCGGTGTCCTGAATTAATTTACCCGAAACGAATAAATTTTTGAGAGAAGTAAGCACCTGCAATGGTGTTGGCAAGAAAAAAGTATCGATTATCCCAAATATGAGAATAAGCGCCCAGAGTAAAAGAAAGATGGTTATACCTATGGCTATATTTTTCATACATGTGTCACTCTAACAAACGCAGACAGGACTTGATCCTTCACTTTATGGAACAATTCGCTTTTAATCGTGTCGATCGTGCGTGGATATGGAAGTGTGTTGTCAACCGAAGCGATAACCCTCATTGGATTTTTAGATAGGACAAGTATTCGCTCTGCCAAATGCACTGCTTCTTCTGGATTATGTGTAATCGCAAGTATGGTGGGATGATATTTCATCCAATATGTCTGTAGATGCATCCTTAGCCGAAGGCCGTTTTCATAATCAAGAGCGGAGAACGCTTCGTCAATACAAATTACTTCTGGACGAGTAATGAGTGCGCGCATACAAACCAAAATCTGTTGTTCTCCGCCGGAGAGCTGATATGGATACCCATTCATCGGAATTGGTGATTCAAACAATTCAACGATTTCAGAAACTTTCTTTTTAATTATTTCTTGGTCTTCACCAGCCAAAACGAGTGGAAAAGCAATATTTTCAAGATTAGTCTTCCACGGAAGAAGTGTCTCTCGATATTGTTGAGAAATATAACTGAATTTTCTCTTATTAAATCCGTGTATAATTGACTGACCTGAATCGGCCATAACCAAACGCGACAATATCTGCATGAATGTCGTTTTACCGCAACCATTTGGACCAAAAAGTGCCACAATACTACCAGACGGAACAACAAGATCAAAACCACCAAGAATAACCTTCTCGCCTATGTGTTTTTTTAGATTTTGTACCTCGATGGTTCCGTTCATGTTAGTGTGGTTTGTAGAGAAAATCTGAAACAATTACAGGGGAAGTGATTACTCCGTAACGAGTGAAGATATCAATAAACTTCTGATATTCGGATACATCATGTTTGGTCGCGTCTGTGGCAAGAACAAATG
>SCTV01000058.1 GCA_004298345.1 Patescibacteria group bacterium | reverse complement strand
GCTCTTCCGATCTCACTTTCGCTCGTTTCCTTTGCCTATGCTGGTATTCTTTTTATGTCTGGAAAAGAGGCCAATATTAGTCACGGAAAGGAGATTTTTGGAAAAGTGGTTTGGGGTATCGTGATCATGGCGGCCGGCTGGCTCATTGTGCATACAATCATCCGGGGCCTGCTCGATCCAAGTGCTAATTTTGGCCCCTATTTATTTGGTTTATAATAATTACGCGTATGACACAAAAATACAAAAGCATGTTGTTGGCGGGGTTTGTGACGGTGATACTGGCCTCGGCGACTATCGTGGGGGCTCAGGGTACGGGCTCTTTTACGGTGACCAACCCGATCAAGGCCAATACCATCCAGGATCTGGTTTTTCAGATTGCAGATATTGTGCTCACCATCGCAGTGCCGGTGTCGGTGCTCCTTCTTATTTATGCCGGTTTTCTTTTTGTAAAGGCGCAGGGCAATGAAGCCGAGATTACCAAAGCCAAAGAAACATTTCTGTGGACGATTATCGGCATCGCCGTACTCTTCGGTGCCCGTTTCTTGTCAGAAATAATTCGTGGTACAATAAATCAATTAAAAGGCTAATCAATTATTTAGTACGTATGAAAAAATACATGCCATTTCTGGGTCGGGTTGCGGTTTTTGGCGGAGCGCTTTTGCCGGCACTGGTATTTGCCCAGGCCAAGATCACTACATTTGAAGGTTTGGTCAACAAATTTATCACGCTCATCAAATATCTAGTACCACTTATTTTCGCTATCGCTCTGGTGGCCTTTCTGTGGGGCATCTTTCAGTACTTTTTCTCAGGTGCAGAAAAGAAGGAAGAAGCCAAGGATTTTTTGCTCTATGGCATCATTGGGCTTTTTATTATGGTATCGGTATGGGGGCTGGTGCGAATATTGACTGGTACCTTTCTTCTCGAAAATGCTCAGCCAAATCTGCCAAGCTTGGGTGGGGGATATAACACCACGTCGGGATCTGGCTCGGGGTCAACTTTTAATACAAATACAGTAGGTGGCAGTAGCGGAGGCACCTATCAAGGCTATCCTGGAGGTGCGACCTATCCTGCAAGACCTACTTCCGGCTCTGGAAGTGGGTCTTCTCCGTTTGATACGAACACACCCATTTCTGGGAGTGGTTCAAACAGCGGCAGTGGTAGTGGTAGCAATGCTGGCTCGGGAAGTGGGTCAAATTCTACAGAGGTTTGTCCGCCAACAGGCCCTTGTCATTAACTCCAGCTGGTTTTTAAGCTAACCTGCTTATCCCCAGGCCTATTTGTAGAGATGTTTCAGTATGCTACAATTAGCTCATAGACCTCGTGTCTCATTAGTAACTTATTATTAAGAAGTAATCATATACAACATGAAAAAAGCGTTTATCACCCTTTCGGCGTTTGTGTTTCCAATTCTGGCTTTTGCTCAGGCTCGAGACGCCAACTACCTTTTTAGCAAGACGACCAACATCTTGAATGCAATCATCCCGATTGTTATCTCTCTCGCGGTAGTCGTATTTATTATCGGTATTTTTCGATACATTATTGCCGGCGATGAGGAATCAAAGGGTAATGCAAAAAGCTTGATTCTCTACGGCATCATTGGTATTTTTGTTATGATTTCGGTATACGGACTTGTGCGAGTATTGGTAAACACTTTTGGACTTGAGAAACAGCTCGATCAGTCAGATATTCCTACCGTGTTGCCATTCCGAGGAGGACTCTAAAAACATGTTGTTAGTTTCCACAGCAGAAGCTAGTGCAATATCCGAGCTTATGGGTCGGGTGAACCAGGCTGTGTTAGGTCCTATCATGCAACTCCTTTTTGCTTTGGCGTTTATCTACTTTTTGTACGGTGTACTCAAATATTTTCTCAATCCGCTCGATACAGAAGGGCGAGCAGATGGTAGACAACATGTGATGTGGGGACTGATCGGACTATTTATCATGTTTTCAGTGTATGGGATTATCCGATTGGTTTTGAGTACGTTTGGAATTCCGTATTAGAGAAGGTAGGAGGCAAGAAAACAAACTCCCCGCGACGTAGTCGCGGGGAGTTTGTTTTCTGTATTCATAGATGTTTGGCAAAAAATAAAAAACCAGGGTCTGAACAATTCAGATACTCCTGGCTCGCGTTGTTTGGGAGACTCACACAGTTAGAGCCCTGTGAATAGGACATCCACTTCTTCCGGCTCAGTGCCGGAGGTGAAGCGAAGTGCCTTCAGGACCTTGGGGTGGGCTTCACCTCGGTTGTGGGTGTGCCACACCTGGTCTGAGTCCTGCCACTCGTTTAGCACCGTCCGCTGGGTCTCCCAGTTGGCAGTGGCTCCGAGGGGGACCTTCACCTCGACCGAGCTGTTCGGCGACAGCTTCAACTTCTCGCGTGATGTCGACTTGACCTCGATCGCGTTGGGGTTGATGATCACATTCCGGATTTGGGTGTTCCCATTGCCGGCGGTGAAGACATCTCCTTCCGTGATGTGCACGGTCGGCGTCGGCGGGACCTCGGCCTTGGCGACGGGAGAGTTGGTGCTCTGCGTTACCTTGCCTGGTGGCGGGCTCATCGGTGCCTGTGCGATCGGTTGGGAAGTGCTCTCCCCACTCTTGTTCTGGATCATAATGATGCCGAGAACAGGCAGGGCGATGAGAGCGAGGATCGTCAGTGTCGCTCGGAGCTTGTTTGCGGGGACTGCTGGAGTGCCAGTGCCACCGGCGGGACCGGGTTTTGCGGGTTTGGCGCCGGAGACGACATACCAGATTACATGGATAGCGTTCATGATTTTCAGGGGGTTGAGTGTTGCCAGTTTTCGACACTATCCACGACGGTGGACAGCCCTAGTCTCTGTGTGTATTGTTGTTCACAGATATAGGAGAGGGGACGCTTCGCTTGGTGTATTATTCTCCCTTTCGTAAAGGGAGCAGGCTCCAGGCCGAGGGATTTTAAATCCTCCGTTTCGAGTACTCGCTGCCTCCTTTAAAAAAGGAGGAATAATGTCTAACACGAAGTATCTCTTCTTCTATATCTGTGATTTGCATGCCAAAGAGCCAAAATTCACTTCTCTGCCCATTATAGCATACTACATATACACTTGTCAAGTATATATGTATGATATGGCTCAGGTAAGCCAGAAAGTCTATATTTAAAGGCTTGTTATCGATACATACATTAAGGATACACGACCGCGTATCCTTAATGTATCTAATATTGGACTTAATCTAAAAGACAAGAGATAAAAATCCGGAATAAAATAAAAAGTCAGCGCTGGTGCTGACTAGGGAACGAAGAGTGTACTCTCGTGTAGCTAGGATTGCTGAAGCAACCTCTCAGCTAGGCCGAGTAGGTCCATGGGAAGGAAGGGCTTTGCAACGAAGACGTCGGCTTGGTGGCCTGGTATTTCGCCCGTGCCACTCATCAAGATAATTGGGGCGTCTGGAAACTTTGCCCGAATAATCCGGGTGAGTTCGTCACCACGAACCTTTCCTGGCATCACCGTGTCGGTGATAAACATGTCGAACTCATCATCCAGGATTTTGACTGCTTCATCTCCACTTTTGACCCAGGTGCAATTCATCCCAGTTCTGTCCAGAAACTTTTTGAGCATTGCTCCTAGAGTCTCTTCATCTTCAACGAGCAAGGTTGTAGGCATATTTCGAAATGTGTTAAACCGTCCGAATAGAAGTAAAGCATACATCATAAATAAAGTCAAGTGGACGGTGGGAGGAGGCTTTTTTGGTTAAGTTGGGAGAGGAATCTTGAATCTTACAGATTCGGTACACCTTTTCTGTTTTCTGTTCGCGAATACACTCCACAAAACTATCAAAGGTTTTCAAGTCCTCTACACAAAGCGTACCCACGCTTTGTTCCCCGGCACAAATACAAAAAAATCAAGGTTCAACCTTGATTTTTTTGTATTTGTGCCGGGGAGAGGACTTGAACCTCCATGGGTTACCCCGCTTGCTCCTAAGGCAAGTGCGTCTGCCAATTTCGCCACCCCGGCATATTGTTAAAGACTTTTGTCCAGTTGGACGCTTCGCTGCTGAACCATTTTGTAGACGACTAGAATTGTGGTCACGAATATTTTGCTCGTCGCCACTTGCAAAATTTCTCGACCCCGACTCAGCTGTTTTTACTGTTGTAAAAACAGCTTCCGTCTCGCACAGGTTTTAAAATCTACAGTCGTGTAGATTTTAAAACCTGTGCGCCCAGTTGGAGTCGAACCAACGACCAATCGCTTAAGAGGCGAGTGCTCTACCAGCTGAGCTATGAGCGCGTATAATAGCCTAGAGAATATAGCAGTTTTTACAAGAATTGGCAAACTTGTCTGGGGTGAATTTTATGGATGCTCGAGGGTGGAATATCTCCCCGTACCGGGGCAGTCCCCATCGCTGGACTTTTTCTTTGTGAATACACTCAAAAAAGTGCTCAGCGAGGTTTCGATTCCCACACGCACACATCCCCATGTGTGCTCCCGAGCACAGTCTCACTGCGTTCATCTGTGCTCGGGGTGGGAATCGAACCCACACGGCCTTGCGGCCAACAGATTTTAAGTCTGGCGCGTATACCAATTCCGCCACCCGAGCGAATGAATTTTGAAATTTTAAAAAAGAGGCGTAGGCGGGAATCGAACTCCTGGGAAACCTCGTCCACAGATGCACATCATCTACCGATGTGCCGAGGTTCTCCCAATCCTTCCTCCACGGGAAAACGCCTGTTTTCCCGACCCCTTTCCGGTTCGATCCCGGCCTAGAGGCGGTAAACCTTGCGGTTCACACTTGAGGCGTAGGCCGGGATCGAACCGGCGCATAACAGTTTTGCAGACTGTCGCGTTAACCAGCTTCGCCACTACGCCGTGGTTAGCGAGAGTATAGCATTATTGAACGCTATTTGAAATACGATCGATATTTTGACGATTCTTTTCTCCGATATCGATTATGAAGTCGAAAAAGGGGATACGCATTAGGCGCGAATTATCTTTTACATATTGTCGAAATTCACTTCTTTTGCGTTTTACAAAATCAAGCACACCTTTTTCTTTGCCTTCAGGGAAGACAGAAAAGAGGATTCGTGCTGATTTACCATCATCAGAAATCACCACATCAGTGACGGTGATGAGCGAAGTGCCATTGGACTCTATTTGTAAAAACTGGGCGGCCAGGGTTTTTATAATATCTTTTATTTTTTCGGTACGGACTTCCATAGTATTATTTGGTTACGGTTCGGTACGATTCTATCTTGTCTCCCACAGCTATTTCTATTTTTGATTCTATTAGTGTGCCAAACTCGTGACCGATAGCTACTTCATCTGCTCGAACTTTTTGCTGTTGTAACTCTTTGATCTTACCGCGACCAATCTCAGCATCTCGTCGCAAGATAATGACGTCACCACCGAGGGTGATACTACCTTCTTGTACTTTGCCACCGAGAATCTGCCGGTCTTTATTTTTGCTAAACACACGCAGAATTTTTGCTTTGCCAGTTACCTCCTCAACCTGGATTTTAGGAGTACGAGCGGAGATGACTTCCTCAAGATATTCTACGAGCTTGTAAATAATGGTAAATAATTCAACTTTGATCTCGAGTCGTTCAAGTGCGCTTTGGGCTTTTGGATCGATCCGTACGTTGAAACCAAGAATAAGTGTTCCCGCTGTTCCGCTTGCGGCCTTGATATCATTTTCAGAAACTTCACCAATACCTTCGTGGACTATTTTTACCAATACTGGACTGTCTTTGCTTTGCTTGTCGGCAATTTTTTTGAATTCATGATGGATCGCTTCGAGACTGCCTCCTGCATCGGCTTTGATTACTACGGGGATGACTATCTTTGTTTCATCAACCTGAACGGTATTTTTTGAGGTCGGTACCGCACAGACACAGTCTTCATTATATTTTTCAGCTTCTTTTTTGGTGACAAATGCTCGAAACGGTGCGCCGGCCACAGGCATGGTGCTCAAGCCGATTACCTTTACTGGTGTGGAGACTGTCGCTTCGTCTACTTTTTTACCCTGTCCATTTTCGAGCATACGAATAGGGGAGATGACACAGTCAATGATTGTAAACATTTGAGGTTTGAGGGTGCCTTCTTTGACAATAAGTGTGGCTGAAACACCCTTGCGTTTATCAAGGGTTGCCTCGAGGACTACTCCTTGTGTTTCCGCACTTGGGTCGGCAGAAAGCCCTTCGAGCTCTGCCATGAGAATAATCATGTCGAGAAGTGCGGGGATACCTTCGCCGGTAACAGCTGATACAGGCACCGCAGGGACAGTGCCGCCGTAGCCCTCAATATATATTTCATTTTCAGCTAGTGCCTGTTTCGTCCGCTCGATGTTTGCTTCGGGCTTATCGATTTTTGTCATCGCCACAATATAAGGAGTGTTGCTTTCTTGAATACATTTGAGCGCTTCGAGTGTTTGTTTTTTGACACCGTCTTCCGCTGATACTACGAGGATAGCAATGTCCGCAACCTGTACTCCGCGTGAACGGATACCACTAAATGCTTCATGACCCGGTGTGTCGAGAAAGGTGATGGTCTGTGCTTTTCCTGCTTCACCTGGGTGGGGGACTTCATACGCACCGAGATGTTGGGTGATACCGCCAGCTTCTTTGTCAGTAATATTTATTTTTTTGATGTAGCCGAGGAGAGTGGACTTGCCATGATCAATATGACCCATGATTACTACCACAGGAGGTCGAGGTACGAGCTTTGGCTTTTGTACGGGAGTTTTTTTCATTGTAGTAGGTGTTTCTATTTTTCATCTCTGATCGACTTTTTTGCTTCACCAATAGCCTCTTTTTCTTCTTTGGTCAATTCGTATTCAGAAGTGTGTTTTTTAAGAGGCTTGGCAAATACGCTACTGTGTTCACGAGTGTAAATGCTAGAGATGACCGCGCCGTTACCTTCTTCATCTAGTAGTGCTGTGGCAAAGCTTTGATTACCTCCTGAGCCGGTACCCTTGAAAGGATTGAAGCGAACAGTGTGAACGCTCTGCACACTCCTTCCGAGGCGTTTTTCTACATTAACAAGATACATTTCGAGCTCTTTTCTAAAATCCGCAATGTCTTTTAGTTGAGCTCTAAAATGCTTCAAGGAATCTTCTAGATTTTTTGATCCTCCGCCAGCAAGTAATCGGTGGATTCGTACTTCTAAACGGGCAATCCAAATGATGAGAAGGAGTATTACTACTCCAAGGCCGATTTCTGTGATTTGTGCGGTATCAAAAATCATACCAAATGAGTGTACCATGTTTTTGGGATTTTGCAAAAAGGCAGATTATCCATATAATGGCGTAATGAAGTCAGTTTACTTAGACCACGCCTCGATCACACCTACGGATAAGCGGGTTTTGAAGGTGATAAAAAAATATTACAGCTCGGACTATGGTAACCCGTCGTCTATTCATGGTGTGGGGGTTATGGCGAAAAAGGTGGTAGAGGATGCCCGCAAAAAATGT
>SCTV01000081.1 GCA_004298345.1 Patescibacteria group bacterium | reverse complement strand
CGAGGGCGACCTGCAGGTGCCATTTGCCAAGAATTATTTCTACCATCTTTTAGTCAACAACCGTTTTGTTTGACAAGTTTCTTTCGCGAGAGTGAAACGGGGGACGCACCCCCGGCGAGGTCCGAGCCGGTCCCTTGTTAAGGGGAACCGACGGCGACTTTTTCTCCGAACGTAGAGAGGATTTTCTGACCAACAACCCGTCCTGCGATTCTTGGAGGAAAATACGATGGAGTCTGGAGCCTCCGGTTGGGTCGCGGAACCCGAGATTGATAATAGTTTTGCGAAAATAACATTTTGTTTGTTTTAGCCACTTTGGGCTCTTTTGATTTTCATTCATAAATCGTTTGTTCGATTTGTTTTCTTTGCATCGGAAACAAAAAGCAGCTTTGTCTCGAGACAAAACTTTTCAAGTTCTCAATATAAAACACACACGCATTCAAAAAAAAAAAAAAAAATGGATCAATTCGCCAATCGCGTGGTCAACGTCGTCAACCTGCCGGAGCTGCAAGCGCACGTTGGCTCTCCAGCGGCGGCGCAGTCGATGATGGGCTTCTGCCCGCAGATCCGCAACATGTGCCCCGCTCGCGACGCAGCGCGCGTGCAGCTTCCGATCATGACGAGCGCGGACCTCGTTCAGCGGCTCAAGATCCAGTTCGCGAACCGGCCTGATCAAGCGGTCTTCGTCGTCTTCGCCGTGCAGATCACCGACGCCGATCGCGCGACCGCCGCGCCAGCACCGCTTGAGTCGCTGGCACGGCCGTTCCTCGCGAAGTTCCAGGGTGCCGAAGGTGATCGCGTCTCGGTGCTCGACCTGTCGGTGTCCCCTGCGACGCTTCGCAGTGTTCCCGTCGATGGCTTCGGTTACGTCGCATTCTTCGAATCGATCCTACCAACTCCGGAGGCCGACCGTCGCCGACTCCGCGAGATGGACCCATCAGTTCGCCGAGCGGTAGCGGAGGACGTCGCCCGCGAGATGCTGTTTGGCAACGCATCGCCGGCCAACATCGAGATGACGACTACGGTGGTGGCGGCGTCTAGTTCGATGGCATCGTCGCCGCCGGTGACTTTCACCGTCGATGGTCTGACGGCCACGGCGCTGAAGAAATTGGTGCCGACGACAGTGGTCGATTCGGCGTCAAACGCCAACGATGTGTGCATCGTGTCTCGGTTCCTGTATGCGGATCCGGACGGCGGCTTCCCGTTCGTGCGTTTCATCCCGGGAAAGGATGCGTCCCTCGGGCACGAGGGCCAGCAGCTGGCCATGTACGGCCTGCCGTACATCGTCGGCGACACGACGGTCAACATGGTGCTCATGCGGCACGCAGACGAAAAGTTCGCAGCGGTTTCGACCACATGGACGCACAACAAGGACCGCATCCAGCGCCACGTGGCGCATGCGAAGAGCGCGGTGGTCGCTTCGGCGGACTTGCAGGTGCTGATCGAGACGATCACCATGATCCAGCGCGAGTTTACGAACACGATGATCGCGCTCGCAGGGTTGAAGCACCGCAACGACGCCGGCTTCTCTGAGGCGGCGAACCAACTTCGTGTGACTGGCGGCGTCGTCGGTAGCACCAGCGCAGCGTTGTCGGGCCTCGCCAACTCGCGTCAGCAGATGATGAACACCAACTTCCTCACGGCAGTCAGCAACAACGCGGCTCACCGCGCGTTCGTCCAGAACACGAACAACAATAACAACAATTTCCGCGGCGGCAACAACAACTACAACAACAACAACCGCGGTGGCGGAGGCGGCGGTGGCTACAATAATAACTACAATAACTACAACAATCGAAACAATAACAATAACAACAACAGCAACAACTACAATAACAATCGTGGAGGTGGTGGCAACAACAATAACAACAACTTCCGCGGAGGAGGCGCAGGGAACAACAACAATCAAGGTAACAACAATAACAACAACAACAACTTCCGCGGTGGGGGCGGAGGGAACAACAACAATCAAGGTAACAACAATAACAACAACTTTCGCGGCAACGGAAGTGGAGGCGGAGGTCTGTTTTCTCTCTGAGGCCGGGAGCGGCGGTAAACACTCCAAACAACAACAACAACAAACTTTTTTCTTCTCCACTGATTCTTTTTTCCACTCCGTCGACAACGGCGATTGCTTCTTCTTTTCCTTTAACGACGACAATTCGACAATTGACAACAACTTCTTCTCCAGTTACCCTTCAGCAACAGCAGCGGCAGCAACAAACGCCGCTGGAACAGCACTGGCAACGGTTCGTTCGAGACCCGGCACAAGCCGAACAGCACCCGACGATTCAACGGTTTCTCCGCGCGGTTTTCTCGGATTCGGATCAACCTCCGCAGCAGCAGCACCAGCAGCAACCTATTTTTCATCGTCGCGGTCTCGAGTCGATTGCCGCAGCTCGCCAGCTGTCGATCGTCCAACGCGCGCAGATGCTGGTGTACTCGGGTCCGCAGGGAGCGCACTTTGCGGCTGGCACGCCGATGCGCTTCGCGCCGCAGATCGACCCGGGGGCGTGGCAGCGCTCGCTCTTTCTGCAACCGCTGCTCTCGACCGACATCAACGCGGCCACCAAGGCGCGTATTCGGCGGCTGCACGAAGCCTGCAAGCAGCAGCCGGGCTACGTCGACGAGACATCGTTCGTGGCGTACGTGACGGCGCGCTACAAGCCGTCGACGGCGATCAAGTACGTCAACACGCTCTTGTCGCTTCACCGCGAGCTCACGCAGAACGAGGGCTTCATGATGGCGCGGATGCACTTGCGCATGATGGCAGTGGAGCGCGCTCGAGTGGCGCGGCCGGGCGCGATGCCGGCGACGATCGAGCAGGTCAAGACGCTGATCGGCGACCTGTCGACGCCGGAGCAGCGCGTGGTGCTGCAGATCTTCATCGCGGCGGCGCGCTCGCGCGAGATGCTCTTGGCGAACAACCTCGACAGCGAGTCGGACTCGGACTCGGATTCGGACACGGACCGAGCGGCGGCGATCGACCAGATCATCACCCCGCCGGCTCCGAGGGCGTGCGACTTCAAGGTGTGGGAGATGGGCGACAACGAGAACACGCCGTGCGCCGAGTACAACCTGCTGGCGCACAAGTCGGCCAAGTTCGGCAACCGCCCGTTCTCGCGCTGGGTCCGTCTGCCGAAGGTCGCAGCGCTGCGGCGTCGATGGAAGCAGCTTCTCGAGCCGCAGGGCGTCAAGTATCGCGACTTGCTCAAGTACATCAAGAGCAAGACGCCCGCGCTGTCGTCGCACTCGTTGCGCAAGGGTGCGATCCAGTTCCTGAAGGACTCGGGAGCGACAGCACGCGAGATCACGACGCTGACCGGCCACAGCGAGCGAGTGCAGGTCAACATGATGGCGGTCTACGCAGTGGTGTCTCCGCAGCAGCCGGAGGCGATTGCGATCATGGACTTGACGTCGAAACTTCTCCGCGCAGTCGGCCACGACACGACCGACTGGTGGTGAGCGGTATTGATCTTCTCACACAACAAATCAACGACGACATCGACACTGTTGTTTCTTCTTCTTCTTGCGGTGACGTTGGTAGCAGAAGTAGCGACACCAGCAACAATCTTCATCGTGACATCTCTAGTAGTACCGTCGATGACACGTCTGAAACGTCAGATCAACGATCTCAACGTATTCTCCTTCGTCTTGGTTTGCATAACAATAATAATAACAGTAATAACACGATCATGGAGATCGCGCACGCGGCGCTCTCCATCAACAACCGGCAGATGTTCGACCCCCTCAAGTCGATCATCGCGACAACAAAAATGCTCGATGTGGTTCTCTGTCCGTCAGCACGCGAGGAACTCTTTGACATCATCATGGCGCTCCACGAGCGCGTGATGCAAATTAAAAATAGCAATTCTTCTTCTTCATCATCCGCTTCAGCAGCAGATATCGGCGACGACGACTCTCACGTCGAGATGGTGCCCGACATTTATTCGATCAGCTACCACGGCACGCAAGTGCGTCTGATCGTCGGCGATCGTCTGCGAGTGTTCTCGTTCGGTCACTCCGAACCGTGCAAGTGGCCGCTGGCGTCCGTCGTGACATCGACGTTTCGCTTCGACAAGTTCCGCGAACTTCACCGAGAACTCGCGCCATCGCCCGAGTTGCTTCTTCTGGTGTCGTGGCTCGACACCGACAAGCTCGCAATTAAATTAGCATCATCGTTGCAGCGGATTGTTTCTTCTTCTAATGATAATGATAATGATCAGCAACACGCGAAAATCACGAAAGCAGCAGATCTCACTCGTTTTCGCAATAACGACAACAATAATAACAGCAGCAGACGGCACGTTCCGAACGGTGAGGAGCTCCGCAGCATGGGCATCACCGAACGAAGCAGCAACATCTCCTTCGTCGCGAGCGGTTTCAACGTCGAGAAGAACGACGGATCCGAAACCGCGCGTTTCGTGTACAACGGCACGGCGTTCGATGATCTCCTCGACGAGGCCGTCGGCGACACCGTTCCGAAGTTCCACATCAACACGCGCGACTTCATCATCATCTTCCTGTCCGGCTTCTTGTTCATGTCGACCTGCGACGTCAAGTCGATGTTTTATCAGTTTTCCGTTCATCCGATGTTGCGCCGCTTCTTCGGGATCGTCACGGACTCTGGTATCGACGTGCTGTGCGTGCTGCCGATGGGCATCACGTTCAGCCCCGTCTTCGCGCAGACGATGATGGAGTATTTGATCGCTGTCGCGCTGCGGCGGGCCGCGCACCGGCTGCGCGGTCGCCACAGAGTCGTTGTCTGGATCGACAACGTCATCATCCTGACGGAGCTCGCGGACGACGACGTCATCATCCGCGAGGCGCTCGACGCGGTGTTCGGTCACGTCGGCCTGGTCACGAAGGGCTGGGACACGCCGCACGCCGTCCCCAAGAACGACTGCGTCATCGGCCTGTGCGTCGACCTCGAGCACCAGCGCGTCTCGCCGAGCCGGAAGTCGATCGAGAAGCTCGACAAGGCGCTGCAGAAGTTCATCGACCGGCCGACGCCGGCCAACTTCTTCCGCGTCACCGGCATCGAGATGTGGTTCGCGTACGCCGGCGCGATGCCGCTCTGTTTCCTCTCCGACCTGATGGCCGCGATCCGCAACCAGGCCCGCGAGACCGCCTACGGCACGCCGCTGTGGCACACGCCGTCGGATGCGCTCGCCAGCGTCATCGACGTCGTCCGCGACGCCGCGAACCGCCTGCGCGACGTTGTCGTTGTCGGCGACCAGCGCCGACCCGAGGCGACGACGCAGATCTCGTCGGACGCGTCCACGCAGCTGATCGCAGCGTTGCAACGTCGCAGCAGCAACAACGCGTTCATCATGCCGCTGCTGTCGCATCACCGTCTCATTCTGCCAGCAGAACTACTCGCCGGAGCGATTGCATCGGTTCTTCTCGTTCGCCCGCGCGCGTCATGGGAGTGGAGCACGGACAACACGAGCGCGAAGCACGCCATCGCCAAAGGGCACACCGCTAGCGCGATCGGCGACAGAATTCTTCGGTGGTGGATGCGTTTCGGAAATGTTCCTGTGTCAGCAGTGTGGACGCCGTCGAAATGTCAGCTCGCCGATCCGATGACACGTATTGATTTGATGCCGAAGGCGCTGCTGTTCAACAACACGATGCTGCACGCGGGCTGCACGATCTGCCGCAAGGCCGAGGGCGACTCGCGCAAGAACGTCCCGCTGTGGACTTGCTGAACGAACACGTTGTCAAGTAAGTAACGGGAAAAAAAAATCTCTCGCGGTCAATGTCAATGTCAATGTCGCAATATCATATTTCAAATTCTGTTCTACTGATACGTCAGAGAACCATTCAATTTTCTAGTCACAAAAACTTCCAAAAAGGACGATCATTCCGCGTTAAGCACAAAAAAAAGTTTTTGCTCATGATAGTTTTATGTTTGCTTGTTGTTGTTTGTTTCTCAAAAGACATTGACACGCGTTTTCTTTCTTCGTCTGTTGCGACGAACTATTTTTTCTCTTGAAGGAGATCAATGAAACATTACTGTCGCTTGCATCGATATCGGTAGTGATATCTTCTTTTTCTCATTTCTCCGTTGTGCACCGCACGCCTGAACGCTTGTAGCCAGCTCGTCATTGTGATTGTGACCACACGAGTGGAACGTCTAGGTACCGCAATCGTGATCTTGCGGGGCCACTGACAGGTGGCGTTAACCGATTGTAGTTTGGTAGAAGACTAGTCGGGGGTAGGAGACCTTTTTGACAGTAATGGAGATGTCGGGTAGGCGGTGGCACCGTGTTTTTACCTTTTTCAGTTTTTTCCGTCACTTGCTCTTTTTGGCCGGAGGCCAAAAAAAAGAGGGGGGATTTGCCCGTACGAGGGCGACCTGCAGGTGCCATTTGCCAAGAATTATTTCTACCATCTTTTAGTCAACAACCGTTTTGTTTGACAAGTTTCTTTCGCGAGAGTGAAACGGGGGACGCACCCCCGGCGAGG
>SCTV01000007.1 GCA_004298345.1 Patescibacteria group bacterium | reverse complement strand
GCGAGTACGTTGACTTAAAGGAAGATATTAATTCAATCAATAAAAAGTTCGACGCTATGTTGAAATTCACATGGATAACAGATGGGAACCATTGGTTATCTCCTGATGGCGAAAACAACTTTACGGATCTTAAGACAAGGTATTTTACACAGGATTGGGAAATGCTTAATTACAACTTATTTTCCGAAATGCTACCCAACTTATTGAAATAATGAAAGAACTTGGCCTACATCCAGATGAATTTGAATTAGAGTGTACAACCGTTTGGGCATTCCCTCGTCGAGGAAACTGGGCTACACATAAATCTGATTGGCGTGGAAATTGGTCACCCGAAGTGGCTCGCAATCTTATTTTACGCTATTCAAAAGAAAAAGATCATTTGCTTGACTGCATGATCGGTGGAGGCACCACGGCGATAGAAGCTAAAATTTTAAATCGTCACATTACTTGTATTGATGTAAATGAAGAAGCATTGGAGAGGACGAAAAAATCTCTTGAATTTGAGGTTGATAATAAATCAAAACAAAGAGTGGTGAAATGTGATGCGAGGGATATGAGTTTTATTAAAGATAATGAAATTGATTTTGTTTTAACTCATCCTCCGTACGCAGATATCATAAAATACAGTGAAGGCAAGATTAAAGAGGATTTGTCCGGCATACATGACATAGATGCTTTTGTTGACGAAATAGAAAAAGTCGCTAAGGAGTTGTTTCGTGTCTTAAAGAAAGGAAGATACTGTGCAATTTTAATGGGAGATACACGTAGAAATAAAATGTATCAACCTCTTGCATTCAAGGTTATGGAAAGATTTTTGAAAGTAGGTTTTGTTTTAAAGGAGGACATAATAAAAAGACAATTTAATTGCAAAGCAACAGGTTTTTGGGTCACAAAATCAAAGGAAGCAAATTTCTTACTGATAATGCACGAACACCTTTTTGTGTTTCAAAAAATATTATAAATAAGATCCCAAAAAATATTGGGAGTTTCAAACATCTCTTTAAGGTGTGAGAGAGAAATATATTTAGTCTAAGTTACGCGAAAAAGAATTTATAAAAATTATTTTAAGAAATTTAAGTTTAGTAATCTAAACTTCATGGCATCCTCGCTAACCTGGTATTTGTCGGCAAGAATTGCTAACTCATCTTCTCCAAATCCTTTTTTAATTAGAGCCCTAAAATCTTTCTCAAGTAATGTGCGGGGCATAAGTAAGGCTGCAGCGAACATATTTGCTTGTTTTTCTACTGCTGTTCTCATCACATCTTTTTTATTATCCCTGTAATCAACAAAAGTATCTTTTCGTGGATGAAGGAAAAAGTGCCCTAATTCATGTGCGATAGTGAATCGTTGTCGTACAGGAGCTTCGTTATCGTTTATTCCAATTAAGGCATGACCATCTTTTCGAATTAGTAATCCAGAGAAATCTTTGCTTGGTGCTCTGCTAATTTTAATTTGTAATTTGCTTGCAATTTCATCCACCTGTACTGGTATATTTTTAATATTTAACTTATTTAAAATTTCTTCGGTGATATTTTCAATTTTTTCTATGATCATAATATTTTATTTCTTTTTAAAAAGTCTACCTGCCCACTCTGCTGCTTTTTCACCACTTTCTTGAGCGACCTTGTGTAGGTCAACTTTTGTGATGGCGTATCCATCGGGAACTGTTGGAAAGAAATCACCAACATCGCAGTTAAACAGAGTTGCAAGTTTCCAGATAGAGACAGCTGAAATATTGTTTCGACCTGTTTCAATATGGGTAATAGCTTCTCGCGAGACGCCAAGTTCCTGGGCTATACGAGATGCACTTTGCCCCAGTTTTCCACGCATCTCTTTTATTTTTCTGCCTACCTCTTTTCTAACCTCTATTTCTGTAGCGCTTCTATCGTTAATTATATCTTTTTTCTTTTTCATATTAAAGTAAATGCTGTGGGTAACTTGTTATAAAATACACCAAATGGTATTCATTGTTACAGTACTGTTATTTATAGTAACATCTGCTCCATCTAATTACCTTGCTATGGTATCATGACTTGGTGTATTATTGCAAATAACAGAAGCCAGCGCTGTCTTTAATATAAAATGCTGGAGTAAATTAATATTATGGACAAAGACAACAAAGAACAAAGTCACGACGAGGGTCACGATAAACCTGTCACAGTTATTGTGAATGCTCGCGAGAAAGAATGGAATAAAAAAGAAATCTCATATCAGGAGGTTATTGTACTAGCGTTTGGTGAATATATTGAGAATGAGAACATCGAGTACACGGTCGCTTATTCGAAAGCTCACGGCGACAAGAATGGCACCTTAGTGAAAGGAGAGAGTGTGAAAGTTAAGAACAAAATGATATTCAATGTCAACAAAACCGACAAATCCTAGCGAAGATATACAGCGACTAATCGACGCTGGTTACACTGCTACTATCGAGAGCAACTGTCTGGTTGTTCGAGATGTTCCGTATCTTGATGAAAACCTTGCTGTTAGGGAGGACGGTATGCTCGTGGATTCATATCCAAGCAAGGATCATACCTTCTATTTTAGCGGAACCCCGCACACAACACAAAATAAAGCGCTCCATGTGGCCGGTAAAGTAAATGGGTGGAATGGATTCGATGTAAAATCACAGTTGTCATTCAAGAAAAGCGATGGAAAGACTGTCGTCCCTTACACTGATCACTATGACAAGGTGGTTTATTATATTTTAGTCATTGAATCCCATGCAAAGAGCAAAAATGAAAAAGTAACCGCTCGAAAATTTAGGCCAATTAATACTTCTAAAATTGAAGAGACTCCTTTTCAATATCAGGATCTGAATTCAAGCAGGGCTGGAATCAATCATGTAAGTAAAAAACTTACAGGTCAAAAGATTGCGGTCATCGGCCTCGGTGGAACGGGATCTTATATACTTGATCTAATTTCAAAATCACCTGTAGCTGAAGTTCATATTTACGATGATGACATATTTCATACTCACAACGCTTTTCGTGCTCCCGGAGCCGCAAGCAAAGAAGTACTAGATAATTCTGTTGAAAAGGTTGCATATTTTCATGATGTATATTCGAAAATGCATAAAGGGATTAAAGCCCATAATTACCGAGTAACATCGGAGGTGATTAGTACAGAATTCGATGGTTACAATTTTGTGTTTGTTTGTATTGATGCAAATGAGCACAAAAGAGAGCTAATATCAAAGTTAGTCGAGAAAAGTATTTCTTTCATAGATTGTGGTATCGCTGTAGAGGAAGTAGAAGGATCACTCAATGGTACGGTTAGATTAACTACACTTACAACGAATAAAAATGATCACATTGGCAGGCGTGTTCATTGTGATAATTCTAATGGTGACGAGTATGATTCAAACATACAGATCGCTGAACTTAATGCTTTTAACGCAACTTTAGCTATAATAAAGTGGAAAAGAATGCTTGGTTTTTATCACAATCACGAAAACGAACACCACTCTACATATATGTTTAATTGCAATAGTCTGTCTAACGATGAAAAGATTTAAACACAAATTTGTAAATATTGTTCCTGATAATCTTGAGGAAGATATTTTGTATATATCTACGGAGTACAAAACAGCTATACATATATGTCCTTGTGGTTGTGGGAGTGAAGTCGCAACTCCACTTTCACCACATGATTGGAAACTTACTTTTGACGGAGACAGCGTGAGCCTATATCCATCAGTGGGTAGTTGGGGTTTGCCGTGTCAGTCACATTATTGGATTACAAATAATTTGATTGAATGGGCACCAAAATGGAGCCGTGAGCAAATTAATCAAGGTAGAACAGAAGACAAGGAAAGTAAAAAATTATATCACAACAAGAAAAAACACTGGTCTCTTTTTAATTTCTTCAAAAATTGAAAGTTGGCAAGGGATTCCCAACTCGCACCCCTCTTGTCCTCTGCGAGCGGATTTGTGCTTGAACGCAACGGTAGGTCAAGCGTGATATACTATCCCAATGAAAACAATCTTAATCCTTCTCATCCTCTGTATTGTACTCTGGCTACACCACAAAAAAGACAACATCCACCTCTCTGACGCAGAAAAGAAGAGGCTGAAAGCCGAGCACAAGAAAGCAATCATGAAATTGTTCTCTGTTCCCGGTGATAAAATCACAAATGATGATGTGCAAAAGCTTGTAAGTGTATCCGATGCCACCGCCACTCGATATTTAGATGAACTCGAGCAGGAAAAACTGATCAGGCAAATAGGCCCAGAGGGCAAATATGTATACTACGAAAAAAGGTAAAACCCAGCAGTAGACTTTCAGTAGAAAATTCACTACTGGGTAAAATATGCCTCAACTGGAACGTGGTTAGTTTTAACGGCTCAATCCTTCTGACCGCAAAGGATTGAGCCGTTAAAATTTGGGAGCTGTTTTGTAGTCATGGGCGAGTTTGTTTAGCCCACAAAAAGCAGGAGATTTTCCTTGCTATCTAAACAAGTTTTTAATTTAGATTTTTCCTGGTATACTTCTCATACAAAACACAGTCGATATATGGTAAAAGCCCTCCTTAAAAAAATCATCCCGAAAAAGCTGTTCTCACTCTACTATTATAGTCTCGCTATGGGTTCGGCGCGATATTACCGTCAACCCTCGAGAAAAATGGTGATCATTGGTGTGACCGGTACCAAGGGCAAAACCTCCACTGCCAACTTTATTTGGGCGGGACTCAGTAAAAAATACAAAGTGGGCATGATCACCAGTGCCAATATCCGTATCGGCGATCACGAAGAGCTCAACGCCTACCACATGACCATGCCTGGGCGGGCGACTATTCAACGCCTCATGAGAAAAATGGTACAAGAAGGCTGTCAGTATTGCGTGATAGAAACCACCTCCGAAGGTATCAACCAATTTCGTCACAAAGGCATTCATTATGACACGCTTGTCTTTACCAATCTCACTCCCGAACATCTTCCGTCACACGGTGGTAGTTTTGAAAATTATAAACAAGCCAAAGGCACAATTTTTAAAGAGCTTTCAGAACGGCCAAAAAAGAGTATCGATGGAAAAGATATTGGCACTACATTTATCGTGAACGCCGACAGCGAACACAAAGATTATTTCCTCAGTTTCCCCGCCGAAAACAAGTCGACCTATAGTATCGTCAATCCTTCCGACTTTCAGGTCAAAGGCTCGATACATACCCCTCTCGGCCCCCAGTTTACCCTAGGAGACGCGAGCTACCACCTCTCGATACTCGGCACATTTAATATTTACAACGCCTTGCCGGCCATCATTATTGCTCAAAAAGAGGGACTCAGCCCCGCCGATATTCAGGCGGGGCTCGAAAAGCTGACTCTCATCCCAGGCAGAATGGAACAGATACAAGAAGGGCAGAAATTTACCGTCATCGTCGACTACGCACATGAAAAAGAAAGTATGGGGGCACTTTTGGCGACAGCAAAATCGATACGACAGGGCAGTGCCAAGATTATTGTATTACTCGGTGCCGAAGGTGGTGGACGAGACAAAGCCAAGAGACCAGCGATGGGGGCTATCGTCGGCAAGGAAGCGGACTACGTCGTCGTCAGTGATGTTGATCCATACGAAGATGATCCAAAAGAGATTATCGAGGATATTGCGGTGGTGGCAGAAAAAATGGGCAAAGTACGCGAGGAAAATCTTTTTACTATTTCAAATAGAACAGAGGGAATTGTAAAAGCCCTTTCTCTGGCCAAAGAAGGAGACATCGTACTCATCACCGGCAAGGGGGCTGAGCAATCGATGTACACCAATACAGGAAAAATACTGTGGGACGATCGGCAGGTAGTGCGAGGGTTATTAAAAGACCCAGCGATTTTGTTAAAATAATTAATTAAAAAACATAGATATGCAAAAAGCGAGCGTACTTATCGTAGCAAAAGGAGTTGACCATAAAGGTATACTGGCAAACTGCGCTTTCGTACTCGGCCTTAGTGTTGGCAAGCTACTTCCAGCCGAGACTTTTGGAGTCGAAGTAGTAGATGGAGATGGCACGCGCCACCCTGCGCTGACAAATATCAGTCACTATGTCCGCGAATCAGGTCAATCAAAAATGCGAACGTTGCGAGCAGAATTTATTCAAAACCCTGACGTTTCTGTCGTCGATTATACCGAAGATGCTGCTCCGGCAGACTATGCAATGTATACAAAATCACTTGGCGCACACAAAGGTGAAGAAATAATATATCGAGCTATTCATATATATGGTCCCGCGGAATATGTGATCTCAAAAACCAAAAATCTTTCGATGCTTCAGTAAGGGAGAGCGCATGGGCTCGATATCTTGACTTATCTCTATAAAATATGGTAGGGTTTGTTCAAAGAGGTTGTATCGTGCACTCTCAGTTCTTCTTACAAACTACGTTTTATGGGTAAATCATTCAAAAAGTCGCTTCTCCGACTAATGGAGATGAGTGGCAATGGGATGACGACAGAGTCCCAGGCCTTTGTCACTAGCCTGATCTGTGGCGCAATCTCCCGCAACACTCCTCTGGCTATCAAGTTCATTAATCTCGAGGGTCACTATGCGGATCTTCTGGATCGTAGATCGAAACGCTGGCTCAACGCTGCCAAGACGCTCATCTACGTGAAGCTCATGAGCCTTATTGAGTCACCAGAGCAGATGCTTGCCTTCCGCCTCCAGACAGAGAATAGCGATGCCTGGAAGGATGAGTCGATCCTGTATTTCTGGGGCCAAGCATTTGGAGACAGCTTCCAGAGTGCGCTCTGGAGTGAGCAGTTTGACTGTCTTGCTATGTTGCTCTTGCGTTGCGATACCACCCCTCGTGACCATCGGATCGGTGAGTTTGCTCGAGCGGAGTTTCGTGCATGTTGCGCAGACGTTACCTGCTCGGAGGGGACTCCTGTTTACTGGCTCACTCAACTTCTCGAGAAATACAACGAGGTTGATTGGAGTAGCGTGGACTACAAAGAGCTCCTCGGCTGTATCGTCACCATGACCTACAACCAGGCCTATTGGAAGGAGTTGTGCTTGCGACACAAGATTCCCTGACCCACACCATCATGAGCACGATGGTTTTTTATTTTAAATATAAGTTTAACGGCTCATTCGTCTTGGTAGTACCCCCCCCCGAAAATTAGTAAATTTTCGGGGGGGGTAAAATGACGCGCCAAATAGAAAAAGAGCCTGGTGCTAAGCCATTTCTTGCATGAAGATTCAACGGCTAAACGCTCGCGTTTAGCCGTTGAATCGAAACTAAATAATGTATCCAAAACAAAAACCGCCCGAAAGGGCGGTTTTATAATCTTTAGGTCTTTTTAACCTTATGCCATTGGAGCGGCATCGCTCTTCTTTCCTGCTGAAACACCAAGCCAAAGGATCACTACACCGAGTACTACGTGTAGCCAGTTGTCTGCGCTGTTTACTTCAATAAATCCGAGTAATGGACTTGTCATTGCAAAGCCCAAAACTGCTACGAGAAGATAGACGACACCGACTACCTTTAGCGCAAGAGCTGCCTTGTCTACTGCAAACCATGCCACTGCAAGGAAGACGAGACCGATCACTAGGTGCACTACGTCATGAGCGGTATTTGTATGGAACAATGCTCCTTCATCGCTACCGATAAGTGGAGTACCTACCATACCGAGCACTGCAACCAAAACAAAGACGATACCGAGCACAAGACTTGTTGTTTTTGCCATATTATTATGTATTTAAATAATTATTAATATTGACTAATTTCTGTATATTGAGTAACGACCTTTCTTATATCGCTATTATATACCTCGTTTGGGACAAAAAAAATACCCCCTGTGGATAAACTAACCAGCGATCTGCTATAGTATAGGGTAATGGAACAAGCTACGCCTATCAATTCGGAGCAGATTTCTCCGACTATTTTCATCATTTGTGGGGTTACCGGAGACCTAGCGCAGAGAAAACTCTTGCCTGCACTGCTTAGCCTATACACCAAGAAGCTTTTACCTCGAAAATTTAAAATAGTGGGTTTTTCGAGACGTGAGTTTACTGACCAAGATTTCAGGCTTTTTCTCCGGGAAGAAATGAATATCAACCACAACCTGTATCGTCCAGAGGATATTCATCGATTTCTAAATAATGTAGTCTACCAGCAAGGGCAATTTGATGCGACGGTTGCCTACGAAAATCTGGCAAAACGGCTGGCGAAAATCGACGAGCTAGAATTTATGCAATGTTCAAACAAACTTTTTCACCTTTCGGTCGCACCTTCTTTCTATGAGACTATTTTGGGCCAGCTTTCAAAATCTGGTCTCAGTATTCCATGTGGAGGAAATCTCGGCTGGACTCGAGTGCTTGTAGAAAAACCCTTTGGCAATGATACCGAAACCGCCAAAAAGCTCGACGCCTTGCTCGGCACACTATTCAAAGAAGAGCAGATTTTCCGCATCGATCATTATTTTGCAAAAGAAGCGCTCCAAAATGTACTAGCGTTTCGTTTTTCCAACTCACTTTTTGAACCCTTGTGGAACAATAAGCACATTGAATGTGTCCATATTCAGCTTCTCGAGAAAATAGGTATCGAGGGACGGGGGAATTTTTATGACGGTGTCGGCGCACTCAAGGATGTCGGACAAAATCATATCTTGGCCATGCTCGCATTACTCGCCATGAATAGACCTGAAACTTTTGACGCGCCGAGTATTCGCAAAGAACGCGCGATTGTTCTCAAAAATCTGCGTGCAATCAATTCAAAAAATATTCGTGGGTCGGTGGTGCGCGGACAATATCTAGGCTATGTGCAAGAGCCAGGTGTTTCAAAAACATCTTCTACCGAAACCTATTTTCAGCTTCAGGCTTTTGTCGACACTCGCGCATGGAAAGGAGTGCCTTTTTATCTCGAAAGTGGAAAGGGATTGTCAGAAAATAAAGCAGAAATTTCGATTTACTTTAAAGACACTACGGGGGAAGACAAAACAAACATTCTTTCGTTTCGTATTCAACCAGATGAGGCGATCAAAATTCGTTTTTGGGTCAAAAAGCCTGGCTTTGGTATGCAAACCGAGGCAAAAACACTTGGTTTCAATTACAAAGATTCGCACAGTCCGCAATCTATTCCTGATGCATACGAACGAGTCTTGTACGATGCGATTCTGGGAGACCAAACACTTTTTACCAGTACCGATGAGATAAAGTATGCGTGGAAATTTATTACACCGATTATTGATTCCTGGAGAATGCTACCTCTCGAGAAATATCAGCGGGGAAGTAGGGGGCCTGAAATAACACAATCATCATGAAAAGTGCAAAAATAGACAAACTTTTTTTATCGAGCGTAATTATTTTGGCGATTACCGGCTTCTTTATTTTTAGTTCGGCATCACTTGGATTACTAGCGAGAAACGGCCCGGAATTTAACTCCATTGCAACCGTCCAAGGTATCGGGCTCATTTTGGGTTTTATTTGTATGGCCATCACCGCTCATGTCAACTATCATGCTTGGCGCAAGTATGCTTTTTACCTTTTTCTCGCTTCTATTATCCTTAATGTAATTATTTTTATTCCTGGGCTTGGTATCGAGCATGGTGGAGCAAAAAGATGGCTCGATATTGGGCCGATTTCTTTTCAGCCCTCTGAGTTTTTAAAAATTGGCTTTATCATTTATTTTGCGGCGTGGCTTTCGGGGGTGAAAGATAAGGTCAGCCAATTTAGATATGGGCTATTACCACTTTTAGTTATCATCGGTATTCTTGCGCCGATTTTATACAAGCAAACTGATACAAAAACTATTGTGATTATTTTTATCGCAGGTTTGGCTATGCTTATCGTCAGTGGAGCACGATGGAAAGATATTATAATTCTCGGTTTGATCTCTGTCGCAGTTCTCGGTATTGTCGCCTACAATAGACCATACATACGAGAACGCCTCAATACTTTTATCAACCCGGCCGAAAATCCCCAAGGATCAGGATACCAGATACAACAGTCGCTCATCGCCATCGGCTCTGGGCAAATGTTTGGCAGAGGATTTGGACAGAGTGTGCAGAAATTTAATTTCTTGCCTGAGCCGATAGGGGATTCGATTTTTGCGGTACAGGCGGAGGAGTTCGGCTTTGTCGGCAGTCTCTTGCTCATTGGTTTCTTTTTGTTTTTTGCATTTCGTGCTTTAAAAATAGCCTCGAGATCGGCCGACCAGTTTGGTGGACTATTGGTGGTCGGAATTGTTATACTGGTGGTATCCGAGTCTTTTATGAATATCGCATCGATGCTCGGGGTGATGCCACTCTCAGGAATGCCACTCCTTTTTGTCAGTCATGGCGGAACAGCTCTACTTTTGGTACTTGCCGAGGTTGGTATTATTCTCAACGTTTCAAAATATCAAAAATAATTACTTCGTATGAAAATATTGCTTACAGGGGGCGGAACCGGCGGACACTTTTATCCAATCATTGCCATTGCCAGCGCTATCAGAGCTGTTGCTCGAGAGGAAAAGATTATTGCTCCGCAGATATACTACATGGCGGAGACTCAGTACGACAGTCGGGTGCTTTTTGATAATGAAATTACCTTTGTACCTATTTCGGCGGGAAAAGTTCGCACTTATTTTTCAATACTGAACTTTTTTGATTTATTTAAAACTGCGTGGGGAATGATCAAAGCCACTATCGATATGTTTAGTATTTATCCGGATGTGGTTTTTGGCAAAGGCGGATATGTGAGCTTTCCGGCTCTTTTTGCGGCGCGTATCTTGCGTATTCCGGTGATTATTCACGAGTCGGATAGTACCGCAGGTAAAGTCAACAAATGGGCGGCAAAATTTGCTCAAAAAATCGCTATTTCCTACAAAGAGGCAGCCGATGATTTCCCTGCGGAGAAAGTGGCTTTTACAGGCAACCCGATCCGTCCCGAGCTCATCACTCCGCTTAAAAATGGTGCGTATGAATTTCTCAAGCTTGACCCAAATGTGCCGACCATACTGATCATAGGCGGGTCGCAAGGTTCTCAGCTCATGAATGATACCATTCTCGATATACTGCCGAGCTTGGTTGAAAAATATCAAGTAATCCATCAAACAGGCAAAAATAATTTTAAAGATGTCTCTGGTCGTGCAAATATTATTTTACAAAACAATGCTCAGAAAGAACGTTATCACCCATATGACTACCTAAATACCTTGGCTCTGCGTATGGTAGCGGGTATTGCGGAGCTCGTGGTGTCTCGAGCCGGTTCGACGATCTTTGAAATAGCGTGCTGGGGTATTCCGTCTATACTAGTACCGATTGAGAAATCAAACGGTGATCATCAGCGCAAAAATGCGTTTAGCTATGCCAGAGAAGGTGGAGCAGTGGTGATAGAGGAACCAAACCTAACCCCACATGTGCTCACTGGAGAGATCAGCCGACTGATGGGGAGTAAAGAAATTCGAGAAAGAATGTCTAAGAGCGCTCGGATTTTTGCCCATACAGATTCTGCCACGGTCATTGCAAAAGAGATAGTTTCTATTGCGCTCCGACATGAAAATTAAGATCACCGCTCTATTGCAATCGACTCCATTTGTGGTATACTGTATGTAGAACGTTGGGACTTACAGGGGTCGACTGTGTATGGTACCTGAACTCAATTATTAATTAATTTATTACCTCTATGGACTCATTTAATACACCAAACTCTCCTCTCCGAGAGAACAACAACACCTATTACGCTTGGGCTATCGGTACTATCATTGTACTCGTGCTTATTTTTGCCGGCTATCGTATGTATACTAAAAATAGCACCGACGGAAACGGCAATGGATATGACCAAGGAGAAAGCGTACAAGACTTTACAAAAGCAACAGGAGATCTTGAGGTTGAAAATCAAGTTCCTGGCGACATTGTCTATATTTCATCAGTAACTTTGTCTCATCCTGGATTTGTAACGGTTTCTGTTACCAGAGGTATGGATGCCGGGAAAATAATTGGTACAAAAAGCTTTCCAGAAGGTAAAAATCCTGGACAAATTGTAGTCTCAGAAAAAACAAAGGAAGGACAGACTTATACAGCTACTCTCTATGCTGACGACGGAGACGGAGTACTGGATACGACAAAAGACAAGTTCCTAATCAAAAAAGATTTCCGAACGACTCAGTATCTTGAATATATAAAGGGCTAAAAAGTAAAATCTCAAATCTCAAATCTCAATATCGAAATCTCAAAATTGAGAAAATAATCCACCAAAAAAAATCGCCCCGAAAGGCGTTTTTTTGTTTCCACTTGGATAAATATAAAAAAGGGACATGAACGTATCCCTATGGACACCCGTTACGAACCCATCTCAAACTGTGTCGGCAAAATGTCGAACAACAGAAAGAGTGCGAGCCATTGGATGAACAAGTCCCAGGACTTTTGGAAGCGATTGAGCGACGTGATTCTGCCACTTAGACGTTCACCCGGACGCCAGTGAGTAACGAGACTGGAGAACCCTCCTTCAGCACCGCGACTCCTGATCCTCGAAACGAGCGGCAACCCAGCGGAAGCCAGGAGCGGAACCCACTCTGCCTTGAGGATCTCCCAATCCCTACTCACAATAATACCGGCATCAGCGCTTCCCGCCAGAAGCTCGGTAATATTAGTCACTCGTCCCGGCAGATCACCGATGACAATGTTGTGTCTCGCTCGTTCGAGCAAGAGTTTTTGCTGCGCTTCTTCTGCGAGCTCCATCGTCCATGGCCGCTTGAGTGCCAGAAGTCTCTCTCGCTTGTCTTCACGATCTTCGAGGATCACGCTGGTCGTCGGTGTAGCCATGTCGAGATCAGCCAGACCGACACTGAGACTCACACTCACTTGCAGGTTCGAGAAACTCTGACGAGACCTGAGTGACCGGATGATGTTATTCATCTCGGCAACCAGAGAGACCGCAAGGGTGCTTTTGCCACTTCCATTTGGTCCACCGATGACAAGACTGATGTGTCTGCCTTGAAGTTCGCAAATGCGCCCCTCAGACAATTCAACTTCGAATGACCCCGTAACATCATCATCCGTAGGTATTCCAGTCTTTGCCTGAAATACCGGTAGAGAAAGAACCCTCTTGTCCCTAGGATAGATGACTTTTGTCGGAGTCACCACGAGCGACTCGAGCACGGCTACAAACCCTTCGAAAACTTGCGTTGACTGCCAAATGTCGAGATGTCCTTCTCGAAGTATGCGGACCAAAACAGAGGCACTCGCAAGTGCTTGTCGGCTAGCGTTAGTGTCCAGCTTTTGTAGTGCAGACACCAGTTGCGCGTGCGCAACACGGGTCTGACGATAGCCTCCAAATATGGCGAAGTTCAATATCCGTTTTAACTGTGGATCTGATTTGACCAGCTCCAGCATTTTCGGATACAACTCTCGACAATTGAGGTTGATGATTCTTCCCTCACAGCCCAGCAACTGGGTGTGAGGACTCGATACTCGCGTGAAGCGGGTATGTGTGTTGTCGCTGATATAGCCTAGAAATCGCAAGATTCCCTGGCTAAGCAACGCTCCCGCGGTAAGAGGAAACGGCAAGACCGCGACCGAAGACGGTTTTTGCATAGTTGGCAAGGAACCTTTCTCAGCCATTAAACGCTCTAGGGAGTGATTTGTCAAGATTTTTTAAAAAGGAACCATCTTTTTGAGAAAATATGCTATACTAACCCCCATGTCATCACAGAAAGTTATTACTCGTTTTGCTCCGTCACCAACAGGCTTTTTACATGCCGGCAACTACCGTACGGCTCTTTTTTGCTACATTTTAGCACGTCAAAATAACGGCTCTTTTTTTGTACGGATAGAAGATACCGACAAAGCAAGATCAAAGAAAGAGTACGCCGAAAATATTCTTGAGACGCTGGCTTGGATGGGATTGTCCTACGATGGGGAAGTCGTATATCAATCGGCACGGACAGAAAAACACAAAGCATACTTAAAAAAGCTTGTTGATGAGGGTAAAGCGTTTGTGTCCAAAGAAACACCAAAGGAGCCGGGGGGACGCACCGAGGTCATCCGTTTTAAAAACCCAAACAAGAAAGTTACCTTCCATGATCTGATTCGCGGTGATATCACTTTTGACACTACCGAGCTCGGTGATTTTATTATTGCTAAAAGTTTTGATGAGCCAGTTTTCCATCTCGCCGTAGTAGCGGATGATTTTGATATGGGAATCACCCACGTCATTCGAGGTGAAGATCATATTTCCAACACTCCTCGACACATTTTGATACAAGAAGCGCTCGGTGCACCGACACCAATATATTCGCACGTGCCATTGGTACTTTCTCCAGATAGAAGCAAACTTTCTAAAAGAAAAGGGGCATTGCCACTCACGGCGTATCGAGATCAGGGATATTTGCCAGAAGCGGTTATCAATTTTCTCGCACTTGTGGGCTGGAATCCTGGGACTGAACAAGAGCTCTTTACCCTCGAAGAACTTATTAAAGAGTTTAAGATGGAACGCATCAACAAAGCAGGGGCTATTTTCAATGAAGAAAAGTTGCAATGGATAAATAAAGAATACATAAAAAAGATTCCCGCATCAGAGCAGACGGCGTTGCTTACAAAATGGGCACCGAAACTAACATCACTCGACGCAACAACTCTGTCAAAACTCGCACCGATTGTATTTGAACGTATCAGTACTCTCAGTGAAATCACTCAGATGTCTGAGAGCAGTGAATTTGATTACTTGCTCAATGCGCCGTCATACATGCCCGAAGCGCTTTTGTGGAAGGGAAAGTCAACAAAAGACGAGTCCGCCAACCATCTTTCAAAAGCTATCGAGCTCCTATCTGGTCTTTCAGAAAATACTTTCGATAGAACCATCGTAAAAGAGACTGTGTGGGCCTATGCAGAAGGCGTCGGCAGAGGACAGCTTCTCTGGCCAATGCGCTACTCCCTTTCTGGCCGTGAAAAATCTCCGGATCCATTTATTCTTGCAGAATTACTCGGCAAAAAAGAGACTCTTAATCGACTCACCTATGCTCGGGATATTCTACTCAAAAAATAGGGAAGGGGTAGCGGGTAAAATACTTGTCCTGATTTTCCTATTGGTATTATTCTATGCACTTTCAGTTTCTGTACCCGTGGAAGCCCAAAGTACAAGGTCTGTGGACGAGCTCAAAGCCTCTATTGCTGATACACAAAACAAACGAGCCGAACTTGAAAAAGAAATTGCGAGATATCAAGATCAAATAAACACTCTTGCCAAAAATGCTGACTCACTTGCTAATACAATCAAGTCGCTCGATTTGTCTAGAAAGAAAATAGAAGCATCCATCTTGCTTACCGAAAATAAAATAAAGGCCACCAATCTCGATATTCAAAGACTCGGCATTCAAATAAATGAAAAAAGTAACACTATTAGTGAAGACAAGGACATTATCGCCAAAACTTTCCGAGATGTGTACAAAAAAGAATCAATGAGTTTGGTTGAAACACTCCTCTCTAAAGATTCTATTTCCGTTGCTTCAGATGAGATTTACTCACTTTTGAAGATTCAAGAAGGGATAGCTGAAACAGTAGATAAGCTAGAAAAAGCTAAGCAAGATTTGGAGGAAAACAAAAGGGAAACCGAGAAAAAAAAGAGTCAGCTAGTGGCTTTGCGTGCTGAACTTAGAGATCAGGTACGGGTACTTGAAGAAAGTAAAAAAGAAAAAAATAAACTACTTGCAGAAACTAAAAACCAAGAATCAGCTTATAAAAAACTGCTTGCAGAAAAGAAAGCCAAACATGATGAGTTTGAAAGGGAACTCTTCCAATATGAGTCTGAGCTTCGTATCGCCATCAATTTGAAGGGCATTCCGTCTGTTGGTTCAAAAGTCCTTTCTTGGCCACTTGATTCGGTCACTATCACGCAATACTTTGGTAACACGCCTTTTGCCACGGCATACAATCGTTATAATGGCCAAGGCCACAACGGTATCGATCTTAGAGCCAGTATCGGTACAAAAGTAAAAAGTGCCTTGGGTGGGGTAGTCAAAGCTACTGGAAATACTGACCTGGCCAAGGGCTGCTATTCGTACGGTAAATGGGTAGTGGTACAACATCCAAATGGTCTTTCGACCCTTTATGGACATTTGTCTCTGATTACTGTTAACACCGGACAAGCATTAACGACCGGTGATGTTATTGGCTATAGCGGTAGTACCGGCTATTCATTTGGCCCACACCTACACTTTGGCGTATACGCCACAGAGGGTTTGCGAATGGTAAAAAATCCGAAAAGTAAATATTGCTACTCAGTCGTGATACCAAGTGCTGACCTTGGTGCATACCTCAACCCACTTTCATATCTTTAAATTTGACAAAAAAACAAAAAGAAAATTATGCACACCTATTGCTAGTATTTCGAGGTCGAGTCTAGTATTATAGGTCATATGGTACACACATCGGGGGCTCGCAAAAGTGGTTTTATCAAACTCATTATCATTATTGTTATTGGACTCATTGTACTCGGTTATTTTGGCTTCGATATACAAAAGATCATCGATTCACCCACAGTAAGCAAAAATTTGACCTACACCAAGGATTTGGTAGTAGGAGTATACCAGAAGTACTTAGCCAGGCCACTAGAATATCTTTGGAATAAAATTTTTCTCAACGTTCTTTGGGCAGGATTTGTAAATAACATGGAACGCATTAGAGACGGTGAACCCTCAGATATTTATAAGTATGCGCCAAAGGCTCTACCTTTTCCCACAAGCTAAAATTGAATGCCTCCAAATCAAAGAAGCCCCGAGAGGGCTCTTTTGTTTAGTCTCAATAGTATAGATAGTATATATGTCTAAAAGATATATTGTGCGACATGCTATACTTTAAGAAAGGATGTACTTGTAAGGCCTCGACTATGCCTTCCCTAGTGATACATCTTGATACATTCATCTAAGTCTGTGACGAGGTCTAGCGATAGCGCGTCTTGTGGGGTCGCCCACTTATAATCCTGGTGCTCTGCAGGATTTATTTTAATTTTCGGAATCTCATTTAACTCGATTTTATACATATGATATATAAAATCATATTCAGAGTGTCTTACTGCAATTTTATCTAAATAATGTAGCTTGTTTTTGTTTATTTCTACCCCCGCCTCTTCTTTAATCTCCCGCACCAGAGCTTCTTCGGTAGTCTCGCCGGCCTCTACCTTGCCAGCCGGCATACCCCACTTCCCTCCCTGAGACTTGTGTTCTGGTCGATGGAGAAAAAGTAGTGTGCCTTGGTACTCAAGATAGCAACTGACGACCTGAAATTTCGGAGAAAAATCTTTGGGGATTTTCTTGTAGATCATGCCCTAAATTATACCTTGAAAGAACCGGTTCCGCACCAAACATAAAACAACACCGGCCATGATTGGCCGGTGTTGTTTTAAATTTTGAATTTCTAACTTTGCATTTATCTGATTGCTACCTGAGCACCTACCTTCTTACCCCAACATGGAGATGAGGCTGACCAAGGGGCTGTTCCCTTTTTGTTGTAGAGGTACTTTGCATATGCAAGGTTACCTTCTACAGAGTAGATATTGTACCCGAGCTTTTTAGCTGGCTCTGCATGATAATATTCATTGATCTGCATGAGTCCAACATCGGCTGGGTTTTCAGTACCACGCATCACCTTACCATTCTTGTTGAATTGGGTAAAGGTTGATTCACAGCGTGCCACCTCAGCGAGAATCGGAGTATCTTTGTAATACTCACGAACGTATGTTTCCACATCGGCCATAGTCGCCCGCTTCTCAGTAAGTACCTGTTCTTTTGCAACAATTTCAGCTTGTGTTGGTACCGGTGCAGTAGTGTCTAGAGTAGCTCCAGAGCCTGCATATACGGCTGACATAAGCATCATTAGACTTGTAGTTAATTCAATCATAAAGTTTTAAAATGAAAACACCAGACCGAAATCTGATGTACATCCATTATAGCACCTTCCTTTACTTTTGTCAATGTTTTACAATATAAAAATAGCTGTGTCAAACAGCATAAAATGGCTCAAAATAAGGCTAAAATGCTTGACAATACCCCTAAAACATCGTACGTAGTATAGCCACCGTTTGGGACCAGGTTTTAAGGGTTTTTGACAAAAAATAGCTATCCCAGAACAGCCGGCCTATCAGCGTAAATCTTCTCGCATTTCTCTCCACAAAAGGCATCTCCAGAGGAAGAAAGACAATTTGCACAACAAATAAAGTGTTTATGACACATCAAGTTGGCGCAATTCACATAATTTTCTGAAGATGAGGTGCACTTAAAACATTTTCCAATGACAGTGCGTTTTTCGTCCGGAGTAAAAGTCATCGCCACTCGCTCATCAAACACATAGAGCTTACCTTGAAAATCATCATTCTTATATTTTTCCATGTAACTCACGATACCACCATCGAGCTGGTACACGTCTTTGAAACCTTGCTTTACGAGATAGCCCGAAGCTTTCTCACAACGCACACCGCCGGTACAGACGGTCAAAACTGTTTTTTCTTTAAGTGGCTCTAAAATTGGCAGTACTTTTGGCAAATCACGAAAGTTTTCAAGCGGAGGTAAAATAGAACCCCTAAAATGGCCGATAGCATGCTCATAGTCATTGCGCATGTCTACTATTTCAAACTCTTTACCTTCCGCAAACCACTTATGAAGCTCTTCTGGCGGTAGATGTGTGCCAGTAGTTTCTTCTGGACTAAAATCTTGCTCACCAAGACCGAGAGTAACGATTTCTTTCCTGACTTTAATAGAAAGTTTAGGAAAAGCCTTCCCCGTCCCCTCACTTTTCTTGATATGGGTATCAGAAAAACGAGGATCCGACAAAAGATCTTTGAGATAAAGTTCTATGTTAGCATCTGTACCCTCAAAAGTCATATTGATTCCTTCATGAGCAATAATACCTCGACCAGTCAGGCCGAGCTTGGCACAGAGAGCCTTTTGTGAGCCCAAGAGAACCACCGGATCCTCTATGTGGGTGTATTTATAAAATAATATGATTGTGTGGCTGTTTTTCTTCATTTTTTTTATTCATGAATCATGAATCGTGAATCTTAATTCCATCAAGTCACTATAGCATTTTTGTTATTTTTTCGGAATAGTTTCCAGAATCTTTTCAAGTTTTCTGTGAAGGGTTTGTCTATTCTTTTCGTAAACCTGCACCTTGTCATTTTTAGCCTGTACTAAAGTCGAAAGCTCGTCTTGTGGGTAGTGTAGCGACTGAATAGAATTTAATAAATTTTTTTGGAGCACGAGCAGACTGGCGTGCATACTAAGTCTCACGACTTTTGAAGAAACCCCCTTTGAACAATCATTTTTTGCAGAAACAATCTTGTCAAAGATAGCACTATAAAAATTAGAGAAAGTCAGGTCAACACTTTTTTGATATACCGCTATCTTATCTATGGTGTTGTCGTGCATTATATTGACTGCCTCATCGTTTTCTCGTCTCACCTCGCGCAAAGTATTAGTAATCTCAGTAGATAATGTAGTAAATGAGGTCGATGTAGCCAGAACATTTTCTATCCGAGCAAAGTAGGTCGCGAGCTGTTCATCCCGAAGGTTTCTATTGCGAGCTTTTTTATTTTCCATCAAAATCTTTTCCGCATCGAGTGCACTCAACCGCTTCTCAAAAGTATTGTCTATCTTTTTCTTGGTCTCAGTTATTTTTTCGATCAATGTATCAGAGTATGCGGGTAATTTTGAGCAAAAACCTTTTGAGTCATCCGCTGGAAGAGTATCTATAGTACTTTCAATCTTGGCAACACTATCTTCGGTGATTTCAGGAATACTAGAAATGATTCCGTCTTCATCCCGCACCATGGCAGACTCAAAAGAATCCTCCCCTGATAGCGTAGAGAGAAGAGAAGTAAAATCAGTGTGTACCTTTCTTGGCAAGAGTAAAACTGTTGTCGAAGCAGAAACCGGTACGATATCCTCATGTGTTGTTTCGACAATAATAGGAAACTCGACATCATCACTTTTTGTAAAGATGACACCGCTGATCACGACAATAACTACGAGTACAAAAATACCATACGCATAGACAGAAGATAATTTTCTAGCTTTTTTTGTACCCATAAAAACGACTAATTACAAAACAAAAATTAAAAAGACAATTAAGAAAGATACCGCGAGAAAACAGTTAATGATCATCCCCACAAAAGTACCGACGAGGCTCCCCGTTGCTGCCTTGAGAGCCACCTCTTTGTTGCGATGAGTCAAAAATTCGGCCAAAAGTACTCCTCCAAAAAGCCCGAGTAATCCACCGAATGGGAAAAAGAGTACGGTGCCAATAATGATACCTACGAAACCATAGATAAGGGACTTTTTTGATGCTCCACCGTATTTTGCACCGACTATACCAGAAAGCATGTCCACAAGCACCGAAAGCAGGACGATACTCGCGAGAATGCCGAGTCCCATCCAAGACATATGTGTAAATCCGTCAAACAAAGCAAAAGCACAGGCCACAAAAAACATGTACCACAGAGCCGGAAAGACTGGAATGAAAACCAAAAAGATTGCGGGTAAAAGCAACAGCGATGAGATAATAAGGAAAATTGAGTAGTACATAATTTGGTTGAATTAAGAATTATTCTCCCTTTAGAAAAGGGAGCACCGACAGTACTCTGGCGTGGAGGGATTTGAAATTTCTAAATCCCTCGGCCTGGAGCCTGCTCCCTTTACAAAGGGAGAATAATTGCGTTTCTTTATCTATTCTTGAGTCGTGAATCATAAATCATGAATCTGAGCCCTATAACTTACCCATAAACACCTTCTCGAGAATATCACTCTCTGCCACTTCCTGTCCTCCACCAATTTTAACCACCTTCCCCTTATCGAGAACGTAAGCTCGAGTAGCAATCGGAAGAAGTGATTTGAGATTGTGTTCTACGACCATAATGGCCGTCTTATGTCTTTGATTTATCTCTTTAATAGCTGTAAAAACCTCTTTAACTATTTTTGGTGCCAGGCCGAGGGACGGCTCATCGAGAAGGAGGATCTTTGGATCAATCATCAGTCCTCGGGCAATGGCGAGCATTTGTTGCTGTCCTCCAGAGAGAGTTCCTGATTTTGCATTTATTTTATGTCGGAGCGCAGGGAAAATTTCGAGCACTTCTTCTATTCTACGATCAAGCTCTTTTTTGTTTTCAATAATAAAACCACCGATTTCGAGATTTTCCCGGACCGTAAGATGTCGAAATACTCGCCGACCCTGAGGTACAAAAGCAATACCCCGTCCAGCAGCCTCATGGGTCACTGGAAAGATGGGCTTGCCGTGCCAAAAAACCTTACCAGTATCTATCGGCGCCAGACCAAAAATCGTCTTGAGCACAGTCGACTTCCCCGCCCCGTTTGGTCCCATCACCGCAATAATTTCTCCTTCATCCACAGATACAGAAGCACCTGCAAGCGCCTTGACTCCACCATAGTGGACATGCACATCAGACAGCTCGAGAAGCATCTCTTTTTTCATAGGGTAAGTATAGCAAAAATAGGGGTAGAATGCGACAGTCCCTACAGACCAAAAAGCTCTAGTTTGCCAACGGCTCAGCCTTGCCATTTTTGATAATCCAAAGGCCTGGTTGAGAATGAAAGTTTCGACTACCGGCTGTCTTTGTAATTTTACCAGCCATACCGTCATACTCAGTCAGGTTTGAAAGATACGCAGTAACATCTTCACCAGATTCAAACGCTTTCACAAACATTCTAAATATGTCGTAGCCATATGGTGCAGAACGAACGTTAAATCGAACGCCTGGAAAAGCTTTTTCAAAACGACTACGGAAAGTAACATCAACAAAATTACCATCGTTATACCAAAGACCCTCAAATAATTCTGGCTTAGCACTGATACCAAAAGCGGCAGAACTACTAATATTTCTTATGCCGAGTGTCTGTAACTCTTGCCCGATAATATCAAGCGATGGCGGAAACGAGACGACGTAGAAAACATCCGGTTTAAACACTCGAGCCTTACTAAGTATAGTCTTAAAATCACGAAGTGACGGATCAAAACGCTCTTTGTAGAGAACTTTTATACCAAAGTTGGGCGCGAGTTTCTCTATAGAGATCGGAAGAGC
>SCTV01000082.1 GCA_004298345.1 Patescibacteria group bacterium | reverse complement strand
GGAGAACTCGGCCGGTCTGGCGCGCAGATGAAGCGCATCGTCACGCCCGACGCGCCGATCGAGATCAAGATCGCGAACCTGCGCAACCTGCATCCGGCGGCGGATCGCCCGTTCACGATGCCGCCGCCGCCGGCGAAACCCATCTACAACAACAGCAACGTCACGATGGAGCTCTTCAAGAAAGTGACGAAGCGCTCGCGCAAGGGCGCCGCGCCCGGCCCGCTCGGCATCACCTCCGAGTTGATGCACGTGTGGCTGTCGGATCCGACTGCGGCGCACGAGATCCACGCGATGCTGATCGACTGCTTGAACGGCAACGTGCCCGAGTCGCTGCGTGATGCGGTCACGATGGCGTTCGTGATCGGCATCCCGAAGCAGCCGGCCGGCACGCGCCCGATCGCACTTCCCGACGCGTACTGGAACATCGTCGAGGCGACGCAACTGCAAGTCGACGTCAACAAGAAGCCGCTGAAGCAAGACTTCAGAAACAAGCAGTACGCGACCGGCCGCCGCGACGGCGCCAACGTGATCATCCACTCGTTCCGCTCCACCCTCCGCACCGGAATCGCGATCAACCACCTCGGCGAAACCATCGACCTCGGGAAAGACGCAGTCGGCGAGACGATCGACTGCAGAAACGCCTTCAACGCGCCTGACCGCCAGGCGTTGTCCAACGAGGTCGCGCGCTACCCCGGCCTGATCGACACGTTCCGCGTCGCGTACGGCAACAACCCGCGCCTCGTCGTCGTCGGCTCGAACCGCGACAACCCGGAGATCATCATGTCCGAGCGCGGCGGCAAGCAAGGCCAAGTGCGCAGCGGCGTCGACTTCTCGCTGCTCGTGCTCAAAGCGCAAAACGCAGCGCTCGCCGCGAACCCCAAGGGCATCGCCATGGCGTTCATGGACGACCTGCCGCTTGCCGCGGAAAATGTCGAAGGACTCAAGAAAATGTCGACCGCGGTCATCGAGGTCATGACGGCGGCGCAGGTGTCGATCAACTACAACAAGTGCGAGCTCATCTCCCGCAAACCGGTGAGCATCGAGGCGACGTCGGTTCTCGCGCAATTCGACCAGAAGGAGGTCGTCAAGATCCTCGGCGCCAGCATCGGCTACACGGACGAAAACGAGCGCCGCCACCTGTACGAGCGCATGCACAAAAAGTTCGACGAGCCGTTCCGGCGCTACATGATCACGCCGCCGTCGCCGCAGATGTTCAACACGCTGCGCTCGACGCTCTCGCAGAGCCTGAGCCACGCCGTGCGCGTGCACAGCCCGGCCGTCGTCGGCCCGATCGCGGCGGAGTTCACGAAGCGCGTCGAGGACATCATCGCCCGTTGGGGCTCGTTCGAGATGACCGAGAAGCAGAGGATCATCCTGCACGCGCCGGCGAGCGCCGGCGGCTTCGGCTTCCCCGACTGGTCGCTCATCGCGCCAGCTGCTTACGCAGCCGCCGTCGCGTCTGCGAAGGCGCCGGAGGACGGCAAGTCGCACGTGCGCCAGGACGTGCTGACCGAGGTCATCATGAGCGAGGTGCTCGCCAAGGCGTACGAGAAGTACCCGGGCCTGAAAGAGCACATGCTCAACAACTCGCTCCCGGGCGTCGCCGACGCGTGGCGCTGCACCGAACAGATCGTCAACGAGGACGTGTTCGGCGCCGCGCTGCGCACGTTCTTGATGGCCGACACCGTCGCGGCGTCCAAGTTCCAGCAGCTGACGTGCCCGGGCTGCCACCGCAATCTCCCGCTCGACCGGTGCGGAGAACACTTCGGCTCGTGCCCGAACGCACAGTACGGCCTCATCACGAGGCGACACAACTGCGTCGCAGCGTCGCTGCGGCGTCTGATTAGAATGAAAGGCTTCTGCGACGACGACGAACCGCGCGACCTGCGCTGGTACACGTGCGCGGGTTGCAAGGCCGAGATGATGGACGACGAGTTCCGAGTGCACCGCACCACGTGCCCGAACTCGAAAAGCACACCGCTGCACTCGTCGGGCCCGGACCTGCGCTACATCATCAACAGCTGCGCCACCACGTTCGTCGGCGACATCACCGTGCGCAACCCGAACGTCGCGTCGCACGCGAACGAGACCGTCGCCGAGATGTACGCGCGCGCCACGGCCGAGAAGGAGGCCAAGTACGGCGCCCTCTGCGCGAAGGCAGGCGTGGTCCTCATCACGCTCAACTTCACGACGACCGGCTCGTACGCGCCGGAAGTCACGACACTCGTCAAAATCTGCTGCGAGTCAGCGATAAAGCAGCCGAAGAAGGAGCTCGCGCGCATCAGTGCGCAGATCGTGTACACGACCGCCGCCGCGCGCCTGAGCGTCGAGAAGCGCCTCCAGATCGCACCGCCGACGCTGTGCATGCACGCGCTCGAGATGGTGAAGAAGCTGAAGTCGTCGATCCAGCAACTACCGGACGGAAACGACGGACTTCCGCTGCCGATGCCCGCGGCCGCTCCCGAGGCGTCGCAACAGCAGCCGCAGCCGGCGCTCACGATCGACCAGCTGATCGAGCTCGCCGTCCGCAAAGCGACCGCGAACTTCATCACGCTCGACAGCATCCCCGGCATCATCACCGAGGCGATCCAGCTCACGCGCGCCCGCGTCAAGGAGGAAGAAGCCGCGGAGCGCGTCGAGCTCGGCCTCCCGCCGAAGCCGGAAAAGGAACATCAACGCGACGACGGCGAGGAGCAAGACTACAATGACAATGAAAACTTAGATGTGGAATTTGAAAATAATAACAACGACGATAACAACAACGAAGGCGGAGGAGCGTCATCGGCGGCACCGTCGGCCGCGACGGCGCGCGCTGCCTCAGCGTCGAGAAACTCTAATAATAATGATAATAATAACAATAATAGAAAAAACACATTGTTGTCGTCGACACCGACACGCTCGCTCGCCGACGAAGATCTCATGCGCGCGCAAGCTCACGCGATCAACAACGCGAACGCGATTCTCACCGAGGCTCAGCGCACCGCCGAGAAGATGCAGCAGACGGAGCGCAACATGCGCGAACAGCGCGCACGCGAGAAGTCCGCCGCGACGGCGCACCTCGCGAAGCTCGGCCACGACATCACCGAGTCCGAGAAGCAGAAGCGCATCTCCGACGCCAACGCGCAAGTGATCGCGAACGCGCGCGTCACCGCCGAAGCCGCAATCGTCGCAGCACGCGACCACCTCACGCAGGCCGCGACGGAGATCAAGCAGGAGCAGGAGAAGATCGACATCGCCGTGGCGGACGCGACCAAGCGCGCAGATCAAGCGCGGGCGAGCGCTCGCAAGGCGCAGGCCGCCGAGACCGCGCAGCGCAGCGAGCTCCGCGAGGCGCACCGCGAACAACTAGAGCAGCAGCGTCGCACGCAGGACGAGTACGATCGACTTCAACGAGAACACGACGAGATCATGCGCGGGCGCGAGCGCGAGCGCCAACGCGTGGCCGCGGACATCCGGCGCGCAGAGGCAGCCGCGAATCGGCACCGCGCGAAGCTCTTCGACGAGGAAACTCGCAGGAAGCGCGCGATGGCCGAGTACGGCACGCCGTCGGCAGCAACATTCTTCACGCCGGCGCCGGATCCAGTGTACCCGGGCTACACCACCTCAGCGTCATCAAACTTCAACAACAATAACAATAATAATAACGAAAATTTTGGCTTCGGCTGCTTCAACGCATCATCATCATCGAGCACCTGCAGCAGCAACAACAACAACAACGGAGGGCAACATCAGCACCAGCAGCAACAAGCGCAACAGCCGATTCTGCGCCGCGACCCCGCCGCGACACCGTACTACCCGCACATGCAGGACCAGAAACCGCCGCGCGCGTACGCGTACCTCGGCCAGCCCGCGCGAGACGCTGACGACAGAGACGCTACGCCAAAAATGGAGAGCGTCAGGCAGCGCGAGCAACAACAACAGCAACAGCGGCAGCGGACCTCCTCCTCAACCAACGATGCCAGAAACAGCAACGGCAACAACAGCAGCAGCGGCGCCAGCAACAACGCGGCGCGAGCAGCGACCCATCATGACCGCGACGTCGTCTCGGATTGTTCGAACACTTTAAATGACTCTACGAACGCCGGCAATGTCCCGATCTATGGTGGAAATCGCAGCAATCCCTGCTCACCGCCGCCGAAGCGCCCCGTCCGCGGCAGCGGCCGTCAGTGCAGCAACAACGCACCGTCGTCATCATCGTCATCATCATCAACATCATCATCATCATCATCATCATCCGTGCGACGCGACAGCAACAACATCAACAGTCGTCGCAGCACTCCCGCGGGCCACGGCACGACCGACAACGCCGCAACGCCGCCTCTGCACCGTCATCACCAGCAGCAGACGCGCAACTCGTCGTCGCAGTACAACGAGCGCGGCACGCCGGCCGTGTGAGAGCCTCGCGAGAGCGCGGAGGAGATGCGTGAGAGCGAGGAGTGGAGGAGAGCGAAGGTGATGTGAAGCGCCCGCGGCGCCGGTTTTTACAAATTGATTGATTAATTCTTGTAGTAGTTTTGTCATGCCGGGGTTTCTTTAGTGCCTTTTTACACACAAGCAGGACGGTCTCGACTACGCCATCGACCGATCCGGTGCAGTGCTGTGCTCGCGATGGCGGCGGGCCGGGCTCTCTTCGGAGATAAAAATCGCGCCGTGTAACGCCACGCCGATGCCCAATGCATTTCTTACCCCGAGGTGGTGTGACAGAACGAGGCAAGAAACGGGCGAACAAGAACCGCGCATTCCCACGCGCAGGAGAAGTTGGTGGTGTGTGCTTTTGTTTTTTTTGTTCTTCTAAAAGTCTAAACCGAGAAAAAACGTTTTGTGCTGTGTTTTTTCTTCTGCTTTTCTCCGGAACTGTTGAAAGAAAAATACAAATCGATTCGTTCGTTCTT
>SCTV01000057.1 GCA_004298345.1 Patescibacteria group bacterium | reverse complement strand
AATCGCAGCCTCCTCTCTTTTTGCAAAGTAGGCATTAATCTCAGGCACATAGAGACCATACAAATAAAGTCCTGCCAGCATCAAGAAGACAAAAATAAAAAATCCGGCGAGGACTTGCAAAATAGTTTTTTTCATTTAGATTATTTGGTGCTATTAATGACTGCCGCTTGCGTGGTTGCCTTATCAATCCTCAGATTGCTTTCATAGTAGTACCCCGCAACACTGAGGATAACTCCGGCCACAGCAAGAATAGCACCAAAGCCAATCATTGTTTTAAAAAACTTTTTATCAAATAAATCGAGCATCTTGTGTTAGAAAATTAATTCTTTCATAAAACGAAAACTTCGACCTGGCCACGATATAAGTGTATCAATAAACCCGCGAGATGTGGAGGTCGCTTCTTCTGGCAGGATAGTGATGCCAGCAGCGGTCTGATTTGAGACCATCGATTCTTCTTTTGTTGATGTGTCCGTATCTGAGATTTTTCTTGGTTCTCGTGAGATCATTCTGGCCAAGGTAGCTTTCGGTAAAATAACTTCCGTCACTGGCGCATCATGTTCCTTACTCCATTCATCCCTCAAGGCAAGTGCCTTTTGATAGACATCTTCGGGAGGAGTATTAGAAAGCAAAGGACTTGAAGAAACAGAATTTATGACACCAGGAGACAGAGCAACTGTCGAAGCAGAGCTAGTCGAAACCATTGCCAAAAGAGGAGTCTGAGAGCTTACGATCAACTTTGCTGATGGATTATGGAGATCTATCAATGTGCCTAGCCCAGAAGTGACTTTAGTAATTTGATACGGGAAAGCTACTTTTTTACGAGCAGGAATAATCGTATCGAGAGGAAAAGTAAATGATTCTTGACCATTTCGCAGTTTCCAATCATTTAAATTAATTTCGAAAGGTGATTTATTCCAAATCTCAATATATTCAGGACTCTGGCCGACAACAGAAAGCTCTGGAGTGACCACCTTTACCATCCCCCTCCACACAGCATTGCTTTCAAATGCTTCGGCATTAAGCACTACCACATATTCTCCTGGAAATAAGTAGGTGTGTTCGGTTTTTACAGCGTCTTTGGCGGAACCATCTCCAAATGACCATAGATAACGTGTCGGATTTGAGACATTTTTAATAACCGCAAGCTTGGCTTGAAACAGTACAGGAGCGCCGACCACCGCAAGCCTGTCTCTACCCCCAAATATCTCAAATTCTATCGGCTCAGGGTCCTTTGCAATCGAAGTACCACCGGAATGAGCTGATGTACTAGCACTAACGGAGCTGACTGTCGTAGAGGTCGCCGTAGTACTCGTAGCGGTTATTGTCATCGGTGTTTGATTATTGACCCCATTCCCACCACCAGTACCCACAGTAATAGTTTGCGTTGTTGTCCAAGTTTTTAGAGTGGTTCGGGTCAGTAACGTGGCTGTAATTGTATACGTTCTGTCTGTTGTATCTTTGTAATAAAACGTACGGTTTGATGAATTTTTGCTCATCGTCAGTGTCGTGTCCGGGTTCCACGTGGTAGCACTAGAAGAAAATTCTCCTGTCGCGGAGGACGAACTTAGGGTGAGGTCGGCCGTTTCATCTAGTTGTTCTGAAGCACCGGCACTATTTTGAGTTTGAACAGTGAGACTTTCAGAAACTGCGCCTGTAGCAACACTTCGAGCCGAAGTAGTAAAACCAATTTGGGTAATGTTTGCGACAGAAGCAAAAACTGCACCGACAATAAAAAATTGACCTACAAAAAACGCCAAAAATAAAAAAGGGAGTCGTGTATGCAGATATTTCATGCAAAAAGAATGAATAGTGATAGTGTATCATCTTATCTCACTAATCCTCTGTGCATAACTCTTCCGCACTTTCCTGCTATGCCATCGCCATCATCCTGAGTGCAAATGGCATAAAATACTCGCTACATTGTCGTTTTACCTCAAGAATCGATACCCCTCGCTGATCTGGTTTTTTTATAAATGTAACTAGAGCAGACACTTCTAGTCGAGCACTTTCTGTAAGTGGCAAGGATTGAAGTGAGTTGATAATCTTCTCAATTCTCTGCCACGAACGCTCTGCCTCAAGTAAATCCTTCTTTGCAAAATAATCCAGGTAACGAGAAACTTCACTACCCAAGTTCGCAATATAAAAAAGATGATTATGTTCTATGTTCATTTTTTTATTTTAGACAAAGTATATCATTCCCTCACAAAAATAGTGAGTATACCCCTATTTCTTTATCGCCTCCATAAAAGCAGGGTCGGTCTCCACGAGGCCTGGTTTGACGCGTTTTAGGTGCTCTACGAGCTCTAGGGCTCGAGCCTTGTTGCCTGCGAGGAAGCTCGCCTTGGCGAGGTCGTAGGTCGTGTCGTAGTCATCCGGACGCATCGAGATAACATCCTCCATAAATCTCGCCATATTTGCCCAGTCCTCTACCCCCAAGTAATACTTCATCGCCCGCCGAGCCGTATCCTCATTCTTTTTATACAACGCCAAACCCTCACCTGCCCACTTCCCGGCGCTCACTCGGTCGTTTATAGACAAATAGAGATTGGCGAGAATATATCGAGGTTCAGAAAGGTGCGGTTCTTGTTTTGCATATTGCTCCAACACTTCTATACCCTGCAGATACCAAGTTTTTTTCTCAGCAAGATTTTTAGAAACATCACCCTTTCGTAAGAAAATATTAGCCCATAGATACCACGGCTGAATACGATGCGGAGAAAGCAGAATGGCTCGATCTATCGCTATATACAAAAGAGCTTCGTCTATAGCCGTCCCTGGTGGCACAAGCTCGAGTACATGAGCAAAGTAGGTCGCAGTTCGAGCATCGTATGTATATTTACCAAAGTTTTTTTCGAGAAGATCCCTGGTATACTCATAGCCCTGTACTCGCTCATTTCCCTCAAGCATCTGTACCTGACGATCAGTATAGTTGCTGTAGGCCTGGTACCCATACTCAAGATCTGCATACGTATTTAGAGCAAGGCCTTTTTTCATAGCATCATTTGCTCGTGCCACATCAGCAACATGATACAAATATCCTTCTGCGAGGAGTAAATTGGCCCGCAGAGGCTCTATGGAGACAGGTATTATAAGAGATGCTATCAATAATGCAAAAACACCAGCCGTCCATTTTTTTGCTGGACTTGTTTGCATTGAGATTGCTGCACTATCATCAAGAGTGGCCGACGTAAGTGCAATCAATACAAACAAAAGCCAGAGGGTAACAGCGGTATCGAACACGAATATATTTTGGAATGTGTAGATAAGCACAACGGCGCCAATAGAGATGCCTCGAATGTCGCCTTTTTTATACAATCGTCTTGCAAAAATGATACCCGAGATGAGAATTGAAATATACAATAGCCCACCAATCACCCCATATTGCAAAAAGTAGTCTATAAATGCGTTATGTGAACGGTCAAACCACTGCTCGAGAATAGCGCTCGGGTCATACTCACGATCAAATACCGTATCTATTTGCTCTGCGCCAAAACCAGTAAGAGGCTTTTCTCGTATTGCAGAGCCAAGGTGTTTCCAGAGAAAAAGGCGACTAGAAACAGTTTCATCGGCCAAAGAGATAGAGGCGATACGGCGTACTGGCTCAAAAGAACTTTGGGAAAGCTGGGTTCGAAAGGTCGCAAAGATGATACTGAGCACAATGAGAACAGTGATGCCTGACCGAGCAACGATTCGTGAACGACCAGTCCCTTTCCAGGACAAATAGATGAGAGCAATAGTACCGAGCACAATGAGAGAGATAATACTGCCTCGAGTAGCGGTCAAAAAGATAATGAGAAACTGTAAAATTGCAGAAAAATATGCGGCTCTTTTCCAGATAATTCTATCTTTGTATTCCCTTGCAACAGCGAGGGTCACAAATGCTGTCATCCCTAGATACGAAGCCAAAAAGGCCGCGTTACCGAGGGTCCCGCCGAGACGACCGCTTGGAAGCGCAATACCTGGGAAATGTAACCCCGAAACAATCTCAACCCACTGGAGAAAAGCATGTACCGCGACGAGACTACCAACCAAAGCGGTAATTTTCAGAAACTTTTGTAAAAAATCTTTCCCCGCGTAGAGCAAAATGAGATAAAAGAACACAACGATTACAGAGAGAGTCAGTAGTCCATCGCCACGGTCGAAGGTAGACCAAAAACTATGATAGAAACCGACACCAGTGAGAGACGTCGCATACGCTACCACGAGTAGCCCAGCCGGAAGCCAGTTAAGCCTATTTTTTAATCTCTTAAAGTAGAGTGGGTATCCAGAAACGGTGAGGTATACAAATACTGCCACCGCTAGTATCCCTAATGCCCGGAAAAGAAAGGTTTTTGGAGAAAGATATGGATAGAGCATGCCGTCCACATACAGGAGTGGTATAAATGCAGGTAAGAGAAGTAGCCATTTAAATACTTGTGCCAGTTGTCGATTAAAGTTTTTCATATCTAAAAAGTGTAACACAGAGACGCAAAAAAACCACCCGGGTGGGTGGTTTTTTTGCTGAGCTAAACCTTGGTTAAACCTTTCGGTCATCCAAAGCTGTCGCTCATGTCGAGCCAAATTCTCGACTGGAGGTTATGCGAAGCGATGCTTCGTAAACCCGACTTCAAAACTCGTTAGAGTTAGAAGTTGTTTGACTTGCTTCCTACGGTGAGAGGGAGAGTCTTCACAAGGTAGTCGTTCGTCCAATCTGACGTAGACACACTGTGTACCGTTCCTCCTGACACTGATGAAGATGATCGATCTGTCCATGTGAATGATGGAGTAGCTGCCATCGTTACACCAACTGCTGATGCTGTACCAGTTGTGATTGATGTAGTTGGATTAGCAATACTTACACTCACAGAGTTACTACCAGATGCGAGACCTCCAACCGTAGTTCGAAGTTCGTAAGTGATAGACGATCCTGCTGCAATCTGCTCTTCGTTTGTAGCAACGAATGTTAGGTTACCACTTGTAGAGTTTTGAAGTGAATCATTACCTCCAAGAAGGTCACCTGTAGTGGTTCCAAATGTACCAGCAATCTGGGTATTTGAAGCCATGTTGTAGAGAGCCAAAGTGGTGGTTGCACCGAGAGTTATCGCCGCTGTCTTGTTGACAGTGAACGAAAGCTTCTGCCATCCAATATCACCCGCTGAGTTTGCAGTAATCTTTACTCGGCCGATAGCTACGTTTGATCCAGCCAAAAGTGTGGTTGTATCAAGAGCAACTGCCTCGAGTGTAGGAACTGACTTACGTACGTAGAGAGTACCCTTTCCACTTGTGTCTGCTGATCCTAGATCAGAAGAGTTGAGTGAGGTATCTGAAGTACCAGCTGAGTCAATAGCCTTGAAGCCTTCGTTTGCATCAAGAGTAGCAGTAATAGCTGCTCCTGTGCTTGCGCCAGCCTCAATGGTTGCAACGTCTACGTAGACATCGATATCTCGGTCAGTATTCTGTGGAATATAAGCTGAGAGACCGGTGAATGTAGCTGTTGCATGGGTCTGAGCACCTGAAGAAAGTGTAAGTGCCTGTGAAGCAGACTGTTCTACACCATTCTCATTCTTGTACTTGAGTACAACGTTTGAAACTGATGTTGCTGCGTTTGCAGGAACCTTAACCTTTACTTCCTGGACAGTGAATGGTGAATTCTGAGCAGTAAATCGGAATGAACCAACTTTCTGCTGAGTAGAGCCAGCAATTACTGTCTTTGTATCTGGAGTACTACCAGTGTTTACTGCAACAGTAAGAGTACCTGATCCAATAGTAATGGTCTGAAGAGTAGCGGTACTTGAGTTACCAAAGGTTACTGAAGTAGCGGTAACAGCACCAGTACCTGATCCGTCAACTGCGGCAATCCATGGGCCTGAATCTGCTCCAGACTTGATATTACCGTAAACATCGATTGTCTTTGTTGAACTTAGTGGGACAACAAAGTTTACAGAATATGAGTTGCTTGTTGAAGGGGTTGCCTTTGCTGTAGCGAGAGTAGCACCAGTAACATTATCCTTTAGCACAAGGTCAGTCACAGATCCTGATTCATTTGTAGAAAGGGTAACAGTAATAGTGTTTACATTAACACCTTCGGTAGAACCTGATGAAAGTGTGAATGAACCAAGTCTTGCATTGTTGGTACCACCAATCATTGTCTGGTTACCGTAACCAGAGTATTTAGTGAGAGTCAACGCTGCAGAACTAACTGTTCGTGTAAAGCCTTCGACTTCTGAGATAGCTGAAACAGAATCTCCTGAATCCATTCCCTCAGTGTCGGCAGCGGCTACTGAAACACCAACATCGAGTGTGGTGCTATCAGCGTAGTTTGTACTGGTTGAAGTCTTTGCATCTGCATAGATGTCAACAACAGCTACCTGACCCTGCTGGAGGATGAAAGATGAGCCGAAGTCGAAATCAGTACCTGATGAAGAGATATCAAGAGTAGAACCTACCTGTACTCCGTTTAGGAATACTTTACCGTTGTCAAAACCACCGGTTGTCTGAAGTGATGAGTCAGCATCAACTGTGATAGTTTCGATTTTTACGTTTTCACCAGAAGCTCGGAATTCGAATGAAGCGAGCTTCACATTTGTTGCACCAACTGAAATGTCTGTTGAAGGTGAGTTTGGAGCTCGAACAACTGAAAGACTTGCTGCAGAAATGTTGTTTGCTGATGCAGCTGATACTGGGAAGCTACCTCCAGCGTCTGTCGCTAGGATAGGCTGTCCAAGTTCTACGTCAACAACTCGCACGTCTGCTGTTCGTCGAATCTGAATGTCGTATGTTTCTCCAGATCCACCGATAACATCAGCGAGTACCTTTACGATTCGAGTACCTGTCTCAAGTCGAAGTGGGTTTGCTGATAGGTCAAAGGTTGCTCGGTCATTTACGAGAGCAGCAACTGTGTTACCTACCTGTACTCCGTCTACATAAAGGCGGAGGTTTCGGAAGTCTGCGTCACTTGATGAACCTCGGTTCTCAAATGCGATAGATTCGAGTCGAGCTGCATGTGTTGAAATAACAACTGAAGCTTCGAATACTCGAATATCGTTTGTTGGGTTATCACTCGCGCCTGTTGGACCAGTGTATGTGAATGCTGCTGTTCCAATAGATGCTGATGAGATGGTCTGCTGGTAACTGCTGATTGGGAATACTACACCTCCATCAACTGGGCCGTTTGCACCAACTGACTTGAGCTGTACACCTACCAACTGTCCTGAAGTACCCGCTGCAATATCAGCACGTACTGATACTGAAACTGATGAACCTGCTGGAACGGTTACTAGACCTGCACTGCTGTTGAAATTGAAGTTACTGTTGCTCAAACCTGCTGCATCAGTCAAACGATTTGCACCCTGATAGAGGTAAATGTTTGAAAGAGTAGAGTCAGACGAAGCACCTGTTCGCATAAATGCGAGGTTGGTGATCGTGATTGGAGCAGCTGTTGGGTTTACAAAAGTAAACTTACCGAGCTCACCAATAGCCTGACCTGCTACCAATGCGGTATTGGCAGAATCTGCTGCAAGCATAACTCGCAAGCCACTACCTGATGGAACAACTACTGGAGGAACTGTGCCGCCAGGAACTGTTACCACTGGAGTTGAAGGAGTCGAAGCGAGAGCAAGAGCTGCTCGAGTCAAAGGTCCTACATATCCGGTAGTTGGGATGCTGTTAAGTCGCTGATATTTGATAACTGCAGCTTTTGTTGCAGGACCAAATGTTGAAGTTTCTTTACCTGGAGAACCTGCTCCTGAAAGAGCTACTCGTGTAGCTGCGTTTGAGTTGAGAAGGATCTGGAGGTTTTTAACATCTGCGCCAGTTGAACCTACTGTAAGGTTTCGAGCGAAGGTGTATGAAACCGGTGTTGCTGTAGCACTAGCTGAAAGCTGTGCTTGAAGCTGTGCAATCATCGCCTGAAGTTCTGCAACTGTTGCAGCTTGAGCTGGAGCAGCCGCTCCAAGAACCAAGCTGAGTGCAATTGCAACTCCTGCGAATCCTGCAACAAATTTCTTTATTGATGAATTCATAATTTTTTTATTTCTAATAATGTAAACAGTCTCTCTTCCGTGGTTACTAATAATCTAATAATGGGAACAGAAACCATGTCTGCTTCTACACTACTATCCTCCAGGACTTATAGTATCGACTCAAGCCTCTAGAGGTAGTTGATAAATTGCGTCTGAAAATTGCCTTACGGACATGACAGAAAAAAGAGTCTCGGGAAACTTCTAAACGTTAACTATAAAATTTTCAAAGTTCTGGTTCTTTTC
>SCTV01000084.1 GCA_004298345.1 Patescibacteria group bacterium | reverse complement strand
CGCATCGTTGCCGCCACCGACCCCGGCCATGCCGTCAACCCGCAGCAGATCGCCGCGCAGGTGGAGGGCAGCTTCGTCTACGGGCTGTCGGCCGCGCTGTTCGGCGAGATCACGGTGAAGGACGGCCGCGTCGAGCAGCAGAACTTCAACACCTACCCGGTGCTGAAGATGGAGCACATGCCGGCGGTCGAGACCCTCGTCATGCCGTCCGGCGGCTTCTGGGGCGGCGTGGGCGAGCCCACCATCGCGGTGGCGGCGCCGGCCGTGCTGAACGCGATCTTCGCGGCGACGGGCAAGCGCATCCGCGACCTGCCGCTGAGCAAGCACAGCCTCGTGTGATGTGTTGGCCCCTCGCCCAGCCTGACCTCGCTGAACGCGGGTCTGTCCGGTCGATCCCCCGAGGGGATGGCGATGCTTGCCGGCTCGACCGGCAAGCACATCGCCAGACGGGCCGGCTTGGGGCGGCCCGGCGCTCGGCCCGCGCTTCAAAGACTCACGGCCGGTGATGAGGGCGTTCCTGCTTGCCTGTCTGATGGTGGCGTGCTCCCGCGCTGAGTCGGGGGACATCGAGCGCGGCCGTGCGCTGGTGGCCGACCGCACGCAGAGCCTGTGCCTGCTGTGCCATGCGCTGACCGCCGCCGGCGACCCCAACCACGGCAACCTGGCGCCGCCGCTGGATGCGGCCGCCGCGCGGTTGTCTGCGCCGGCGCTGCGGGAGCGCATCGCCGACATGCGCCGCTTCAACCCGGCCACCGTGATGCCGCCGTTCCGCTCGACCGACGGCCTGCGCGACGTGGCGCCCGCCTGGGCCGGCCGGCCGGCGCTGACCGAGCAGCAGCTGGACGACCTCGTGGCCTACCTGGGCACGCTGTCGAAATGAAGCGGCGCGAGTTCACGCTCGCCGCGGCTGCGTTCGCGCTGCTGCCCACCGCGCAGGCCAGCGATGACGCGATGCGCGCCGCCATCCGTGCCTGGGCCGGGCGAGACCCCGCGTCCGGCGCGCTGCAGATCGACATCGCCGCGCTGGTGGAGAACGGCAACGCGGTGCCGGTGCGCGTCGCCGCGGCCGAGCCGGTGGTGGGGCTGGCGCTGTTCACGCCGCTGAACCCGGAGCCCGATGTCGTGCACGTCGCGTTTGGCGCGGCCGCCGTGGCAGCCGTGAGGCCCGAGTTCAGCACCCGCATGCGGCTGGCGCGCAGCCAGCGCATCGTGGCCGTGGCCAAGGCGGCGGACGGCCGCTGCTGGCAGGCGGGCGTGGACGTCGTCGTCACGCTCGCGGCCTGCGTGGATCCCTGATCATGAAGCCCCCACGCTCGCTTCGCTCACGCCCCCCCGAGGGGGTGCCAGCGCCCTTGGGGCGGCCCGGCGGCCGCTGATGGCGACCCGCGCCGTCATCACGCTGCCGCCCGCCATCAAGGCCGGCGAGCCCTTCGAGGTGCGCGCCACGGTGGCCCACGCGATGGAGACCGGCTACCGCACCGGCGACGACGGCGCGCGCCTGCCGCGCGATCTCGTGCGCCGCTTCGAGTGCCGGCTGGACGGCGAACTCGTCGTCGGCGTGGACCTGTTCGCC
>SCTV01000056.1 GCA_004298345.1 Patescibacteria group bacterium | reverse complement strand
TCTTTTTCTATCGCGATGACTTTGGCTCCGGTTTTGAGTAAGGCGGTGGTCAAAACTCCTTTCCCTGGGCCGATTTCTAGCACGAGGTCTTCTTTTATGACTCGCGAAGCTTCTATCATGGCGTGTACGGCGCCCATCGAGTGGAGGAAATTTTGGCCGAGAGACTTTTTAGCGGGGATCATAGGTATAGATAGGGTAACACATTTGGGTAGAAACCAGAATTTAGACGTAAGATTTAAGACTAAAAAATGAATACAAAGCCCCGAAATTTGCAGTAGCAAATTTCGGGGCAAAAATCGTGCATATTTAACGGCTCATTAAGCTAATGAGCCGTTAAATATGCCTTTATAGAGCCATATTGTAAAAAGAGGGGTTTTGAGTTAATTTCCCCCGAAAATCAGCAGATTTTCGGGGGAGCCATTTATAAATCGTGTTTCTCCTCAGTCCCGTGCTATGATATCCCCCATGACTCATCTCGAAGGGCTCAATTCTCAACAAAAAAAGGCGGTAGAACACACCACCGGCCCCCTACTCATCATTGCCGGAGCTGGCGCTGGCAAAACCAAGACCCTGACTCACCGAATTTTAAATCTCATCAAGTCAGGAGTTGCTCCGCACTCTATTTTAGCCATTACTTTTACCAACAAAGCAGCCAAAGAGATGCGAGATCGCATGGGTCGTCTTCTCGAAAACGACAAAACCCTCAATCTCCCTATTTCTTCTGCCGAACGACCCTTTATTTCTACTTTTCACTCACTTGGCGTGCACATTATCAAGGAAAACGCGCAGAAGCTCGGTCTCACTCGCCACTTCACGATCTATGACCGCAATGATTCAAAAAGAGCGATCAAAGAAGCGATCGAAGCGTGTCAGCTTGATCCAAAACAGTTCGAACCAGCCAAAATCCTCGCAGTTATCTCTCGAGAAAAAGGCAACCTGATGACTCACCTCACCTACTCTGACAAATGGGGCGGAGAATATTGGAATGATATGGTGGCAAAAGTGTGGGGCAAGTATGAAGACATTTTAAAAAAAGAAAAGTCACTCGATTTTGATGACTTGCTTTTAAAAACCGCTCTGCTTTTAAAAAACGATACAGAGGTGCGCACCAAGTACCAGAGACTTTGGCAGTATGTCCACATTGACGAATATCAGGATACCAATAAGGTGCAGTATCAGATCGCTTCCCTTCTTTCAGACAAACATCACAATATTTGTGTGGTCGGCGACGCGGATCAGACTATCTACAGTTGGCGTGGTGCAGACATCCAAAATATTTTAAATTTTGAAAAAGACTATGACGATGCGACCGTGATCGTGATGGAGGAAAATTATCGTTCGACTCAAAATATTCTCGCTGCCGCCAATCAGGTGATCGCAAAGAATGTATTACGCAAAGAGAAGAATCTTTTTACCAAAAATCTCGAAGGGGAAAAGATTACGATTTTCCCTGCGTACGAAGAAGGGGAAGAGGCCAATTTTGTAGCAGAGACGGCAAAAAAACTAATCGCAGACGGTGTGTCTCCGAGAGAAATCGCGGTGCTCTATCGTGCCAATTTTCAGTCGCGTGTACTCGAGGAGGCTTTTTTGCACAAGAGTGTGCCCTATCAGATTTTAGGCACCAGATTTTTTGATAGAAAAGAGGTGAAAGATGTTTTGTCTTTTATAAAAGCATCGCTCAACCGAGATAGTTTTTCCGATGTTGGTCGTGTGATAAATATCCCTCCGCGAGGTATTGGAAAAGTGACCCTCCTCAAAATATTTGACCCAGGACATGGCGCGCTCACTCCTGCGATGCAACAAAAAGTAGCGAGTTTTATGGCTCTGCTCGAGCGTATAAAACAGACAGCGCTGACCCTACCCCCATCGCAGGTGGTCAAAATGATTATTGCCGACAGTGGTATGGAAGCGATGTTTCGCAAGGATGGTGAGGAGGGTATGGAGAATCTCGAGAACATTCGGGAGCTCGTAACTCTCGCGAGTAAGTATGATGTGTTGCCACTTGGTGAGGGATTAGAAAAAATGCTCGAGGAAGCGGCGCTTGCGACTGATCAGGATGAGCTGACTAAAGATAAAAATGCGGTAAAACTGATGACCGTGCATGCATCAAAAGGGCTTGAGTTTGACTATGTGATCATTCCCGGACTTGAGACGGATCTTTTCCCACACAAAAAATTAAATGAAGATGCATTAGATAAAAATCAGTCGGAAGAAGAGCGCAGACTCTTCTATGTGGCGCTGACTCGTGCGAGAAAAAAAGTATATCTGACGCATACAGTCGTGCGTACTATTTTTGGTGCTCAAAAAGTGAATACACCCTCGGAATTTATTTCAGATATTGATGCAGATTTGATTGAGAGTGGGGAGAGGGAGGAGGTTCGCGGTGTAAAAGCGATATTTATCGATTTCTAGGTAAAAATGTCTGGGCTGGCGCACTTCTTTGTTGCTTCATTCCGATGCTCGCTCACCATACTCAAAGTATGGCTCGCTCGCTTCTCATTCGCGCCTCGAATTGCATCCAGCCCAGACATTTTTACAATAAGAGAGATGTTGCCCGCTACTTTTAAGGGTGTTTAAAAAAGTAAATAAAAAGCTACGAAGGGTGTTCGTAGCTGTAATGGAGACTTCAGGTTTTGTTAAATTGGGTTACCCTGGTTCTTGCCCGATGAACGCAGGTTATGGATCTCCATCATGCTGACATGGAGGAGTCGGACACCCCACCCCAAGGAGCAGATGGTTACCATTGGCATAAACCAGGTTGCCAACCCAGGGGCTCCATACCCCCAGGAGACATAGCCGGTCACGAGGAACAGGATTCCGAGGAAGATAAACACAGCCACTTCCCCGAACTTTTTTGCGGTTTCTTTCATTTTCTTTTCGTCTTTCTAGATGCATTTTGGGAGCACCTACCCGTGTGAAGAACTTCGCAGTGTATTATAGCAAATCACATACTAAATGTCAATAGCTACCCTTGACATCATCTACCCTTTATTAGTTATCCACAGCTTCTCCCCTTTCCCATTGACTTTAGACTTGTAAAAGCCTACTATAAAGAGGTGCGAGTACCCCGGTTTGCAAATATATGGCTTAACAGAGCCACCAAGACTATTACCTCCGAGCTTTTTTCTAAAAAGCTTTTTTTGCTTTTTGTACTCATTTCCATACCATTTAAGACCCATGCTGGTCTCTTTTCTTTTATTACCGATCTCTTTGATGGCAACCAGTTTCCGAAAGTGGAAGTGGTTGAGAAAAACGCCCAAAACATACCCCTTTTGCAGGCCGCTTTGAACCTTGATCCCAACCCGGCAAAAGGAGGCGGTGACATCACTATTGTGGGGGGTACTGCTCTGCTTCCTGAAAGCGGTCCTTCTGGCACTATTGCCGATGTCGAGGAAAACCCTACTTCCGATGAAATCAGTATTTATGTCGTCCGAGAAGGTGACTCATTGAGCACCATTGCCAAAATATTCAATGTTTCGACTAATACGATTCGTTGGTCAAACGACATTCCTACAAACGGAGCTATCAAGCCTGGGCAGACCCTGGTCATCCTCCCTATTTCTGGCGTACAGCACGTGGTGAAGACTGGCGATACGATAGAAACCATTGTCAAAAAGTATCGCGCTGATAAAAATGAAGTTCTCCAGTACAACAATCTAAAACCAAACGCAGTTTTGGCTGTGGGAGAGACACTGATTATTCCTGATGGCGAAATGGTAGCGATTCATCCTGCTTCTGCCGGCGCAAAGGCAAGCTCGGCTAAAAAAGTGAAGGGTTCAAATGCTCCGTATTATCAGGGTTATTACATGAGACCGATTGCGGGCGGACACAAGAGCCAAGGGCTTCATGGATACAACGGTGTAGATCTTGCTGATAGTTATGGTACTCCGGTCATGGCGGCCGCGGGCGGAGAAGTGATCGTCAGCCGTATGGGCGGATGGAATGCGGGTTATGGAAACTATGTGGTAATTGCGCACGAAAATGGTACGCAGACTTTGTACGGACATCTTGCACAAAATATAGTTTCTGAAGGTCAGGTGGTGAGTAAGGGACAGCTGATTGGACTGATGGGTTCGACGGGAAATTCGACTGGGCCGCATGTGCATTTCGAAATTCGTGGAGCCAAGAATCCGTTTTAATTTTTACTTTTCTCCCAATGGTCATCAAACACATCTTTCAAAAGTTGTATAATGGCCTGGTTTTCAATCATTACACCCACGTTATCAGCGTACGAAAATAAATAGGCTCGATTGGCGACGAGGTATAGGGCGGCTTTCTGTTCTTCCATGTCCAAATGTTTTACTGTTCTGCCGAGAGCGCTCTTTTCGTCCACAATATTAAAATTATCTGGAGCGTTGGCAATAAAAAGATTGGTTTTCACTCCATACCCATAGCGTTCTTTGACAAAGTTTTGCAAAAAGCTTTCTAGGCTGCCATAAAAATAGTTGATACCATAGCCACGAAACTTTGTCAAAGAACGCTATGGGTATGGAGTGAAAACCAATCTTTTTATTGCCAACGCTCCAGATAATTTTAATATTGTGGACGAAAAGAGCG
>SCTV01000055.1 GCA_004298345.1 Patescibacteria group bacterium | reverse complement strand
AACCGAGAGAACCGCTCGAAGACCAGCAGAGAGCATTACCTTTTGCATCTGCAAGAAGGAGCTTGGTGTTGTTGTAGGTTGACTGTACAAAAAGAATGCCTGATTCAACACGCTTTTTAGAAGCAACTACGGCAGGAGCCGCTACGGTAGCCTTGGCGACCGGTTCTTTTGCTTTTTCCTCTTCTTTTTTTACGATTTTTTTCTTTTCCATGATTCAGTATTACTTCTTATCTTCCTTCTTTCGTCCACTACCCATTGTCTTTCGCATGTTACCGCGGAGTGTGCGGGAGTTGGTCTTTGTTCGCTGACCTCGGGAAGGAAGTTTCTTTGCGTGACGAGTCCCTCTGTATGATTTGATATCTTTGAGGCGTTTTATGTTACCTCCGATGTCTCGCTTGAGATCACCTTCGATTTTGAAACCTTCAATCACCTTTCGAATTTCATTTTCCTGATCGACGGTGAGGTCTTTTGACTTCATTCCGTAATCAATCTTTACTGTATCCAAAATATGCTGAGCTCGAGCGCGACCTACGCCATAGAGAGCCGTGAGTCCAATCTCAAGCCGCTTATTATCTGGAATTGTAATACCGAGTATTCGCATGATTATAAAAAATTAGCCTTGTCGCTGTTTATGTCGGGGATTACCTTTGCATACTACATACACATAGCCCTTTCGTCGGACCGTTGAACATTTTGGACAGAGTTTTTTAACTGATGTTTTGACCTTCATTGCTATGTGGTGTGGTGTTGTATATTGAAACTAGAGTCTTTTGGTGATGCGAGCTCTTCCGCCGTATGGATCAAGCTCGAGAGTTACCTTGTCTCCGATAAGCACGCGAATACGGTGCATCCGCATCTTGCCTGCAAGATACGCAAGCACAGGAGTTTCTTGTCCCTCGATTTGTACCTTGAACAACGTGTCCGGTAGTGCCTCGACGACTACGCCATATGCACTGGTAATCTTTTTTTCCTTGATATCCATCAAATTAAAACGTGCCAGACTAGTCTAGCAAAGGATGTTCCCTTAGTCAAGGGCTTCATGATTAGGCCGGAAAAGAGCACGAGTATTTCTTTGGCAAGAAATCTCTCAAGTCTCGCCTGCCCGGCTCCGAAGTCTCTTTTTCGGCCTAATTATTACGCGGTCACCAGAAATTTTCAGTAGAAAGTTTCTGGTGGAAAAATACCTGAGAAAAGAATTTACTGAGTCACCACCTCTATTTTTTCGATTGAATCAGGAAAAGTTGGGCTCCAAAATGGATTCATCTGGGCGAGAGCTTCATGAATCTCCTTGTGCTCAGCGATAACATTTGAAAATTCTTTTGACCGTTTGCCGATAAGATCTTTTGCTATTTTTTCAGGAAATATTTTTGCAACGAGAGTGGTCGTACCAGTCAAGGTAAAAGAAAATTGATTCGTTGCGAGAGAAATATTTTCTTTTTTATTCTTTAGACCAAATACCAAAGCATCTAGCTCTTGTGCTTCGACCGGAATACCTGCCAAAGTCTTACTGGTAGTATTGGCGAGCGTATCAGCCAATACCCCTCTTTTAAACAAAATTCCATTGAAAATTACTTTCTCAATAATACGTACATTAGAATTATCTTTTGAAACAAGTGGCAAGGACTCAAATGTAAAAAGTGGCGCATCATGATATAGGACAAAATCAGCTGGTTTCTGGGCAGTAGCCTCCTTGATAATTTGTTCTTTGAGACTCGCTCGAATGTTCGTGCGAACGGCTTGGGCAACACTATCCTGTACCGTAAAAGTCGTAGTGACTATCCCTCCCGCAATATCTGTTTTTTGTCTGCCGTAAAAAGTCTCGTACTGTGGATCACCAGTAAAAGCCACGACCTTAAAATCGCCCATGAGGTCTGTCAGAAGGATATTATATTCCAGACCTGGTTTTTCTGCATATACACGAGCCTGAACACTACCGGGGACAATCTTGCCATCTACTTTCGTGCGTCCCGGAATAGTCACCGTGCTTTGTAATTTGTATATCTTGCCATTACCCGCAAGAAGTCTGGTATCGGCCAGAAATTTTCGAGGGTAGCTGTTGAAATTATTATAAAGGATAATATTTCCTATCGCGCGTTTTTCTACCTTCTTCCCCGGAGTGCCGGGCACTACTTCTTCACCTTCTTTCGTAAGAGTCATGAGTGCATATCCTAGCTCGCCCACCAGTGGATCTTTTTTGGCAACAAATGTTTTGCCGACCAAGATTGACTCGGATTTTGGAGTAACTTTTACCGTCGCACTTGAAAAAAAGAGTATCGCGATAATAAGCAAAAAAAGTGCCGAGACGATGGCCATAACCCAGAGAACCACTCTCGGGTAATTTACCTTTCGACGACCTCCTCGTACTACATTGTCATCCAAAACAGGAGAAGCGCTCGCAGATTTGGTAGAGCCAGTTCTACTTTGTGTCACCCGCGGCGGACGAGAAACAGCTTCTGGTATTTTTTTGAGTGTCTTCTTTGCCACACTGTCACGTTCAATAGGAATTCGACGGATCGAACGGGTCCCTGGTGGCAATACATCTTGTAGAATCTTTTTAACCATTATTTTTCTGGTGATAAGCAAACGTATTCAGAGCAACGGCCTGGAGCAATAATGGCGCGTCGGGTACAAGTCTCCGACCGATCCGGCAATGCATGGCGAGAGTTGCATCATCGAGGGTGATAATGTTGGGTGAAGAAGCGGTCATACTGATACCCGGGAGTGCACCCGTCTTTAAAACATCTGCAAATAAAACCTCGAGATCGGTATCCGTAATCACAAAAAAGGTATGCGGTAAAGCAATCTTCTCAGGAAGGGCTGTGTAGGCTGTGGTAAAAGCGGTAAGCCACTCTTTTTGTACTATCTGGAGTAGAGGCGCTATCTTTGCTTTGGTAGCATCATCATTTTTCCCCAAAGCATGGATACGCAGAGAGGATTCGGCGAGCTCTGGCATGAGATTGAGCAGACGGGATGCTTTGCGTATCAGAGTATGCGTACCAAAAGGAAAAGAAAAGGTGTGCGCCAAGAGACCATTTTTGACTACCAGCACATCCGTGAGCTCTCCATGTACGTCAACAAAAATAAAATCTCGCTCGGTGTGAAAAAGGTCCCGCAATGCAGAGTAAGATAAAAGTGCAAATGAGTGCGGAGTGACTTTTCTAAAATTAAAAGTTTTTTCTACCGCAGTATTTATCTTTTGCATAATATCTGCGGGCACAAAACTCATGCAAAAAGCGGTTTCAATCTGGTGCGCTGTTTTCTTGTATGGATTATCGGTTGGATAGCCGTTCAAACGCACCTGGATCATCTTTTTTTCAATCATCAGAGCATCGCTGTCAAAAACCGAAGATGAATCACCTTCTTTTATAAGTTTCTCAAAAGAATGTTGCTCGCGTGCTACGAGATCATCGAGTAGCTGTTTGGTGATCACTGTCTCAGTCTCCTTTTTGATATCGAGAACGGTCGTCTGTGACAAAACCCATGGCGAAGCAAATGAATAAAAAATATCGTGAATGCGATGTCGACGGTAGCCAGTAAAATTGAGATGGACGAGGCCATCATCACCCAAGTTTTTTGCTACATGTTCTACTGCCAGAATCATATCCGCCACTAGCCGGTCGTGTTCGAGATTTTCTTGAAACGGTATCGCTTCACGATATGAATAGAGGAGCTGTGGATGTTCGGTAGAAGAAAGTTTGACCAGAGCGCCGGCCACACTACCACTACCAATTTCAAATACCGCTGAAATAGTTTCATCCTTCTGCTTTTGAAAAGAAAAGAGAGACATACGGGATAATTATACCCCACAATATCAAGTGACACAATTTAAAAAGGTGGATAGAATCAGACTAAAACTGCCTTAATTCTCCTCACCCCTGCCGAGACCGCCTCTTCTTTCGCAATCTTAAATTTCCACTTTCCTTCTGGACCGGCGAGCTCGAGAGTATTCTTGACATGAGGTCCCCCACAAAATTCTTTTGAGTAAGCCGTCTGGACAGAATCACCGATAAAATAGACTGTTACCTTCTCCCCGTACTTATCGCCGAAAAAGTGCAGGGCCCCCACTTTTTCAGCTTCACTTTTGTCGAGTTCCACTACCTGCATTGGCAAGCCAGCAGAAATTTTTTCATTTACAATGTCTTCCACTTTCTTTTTCTCATCATCGGTCATTTTTGCCGTATGAGCAAAGTCGAAGCGCAAACGTTCGGCAGTAATATTGCTTCCCTTTTGCTGTACATGAGTACCGAGCACATCTCGAAGCGCCTGATGAAGTAGATGTGTAGCAGTATGATATTTGAGTGACATCTCGTCCGTATCAGCAAGTCCACCCTTAAATTTCTTTTCTGCTCCAGCGCGAGAGAGGGACTGATGTGCCTCCATATCTCTCCTGAAAGCCAAATCATCAACATCAAACCCCCTCTCTTTTGCAATTTCAACAATCAATTCAAAGGGGAAACCATAAGAGGTGTATAAACGGAAAACGGCCTGAGGATCCAACATCTTCAAAAATGGTTGTTTATTAAGTTGGACGGTGGTCACATTATTAAACTCCTTTAACCCCTGTTCAAGCGTCTTCCGAAACTTCTGTTCCTCTGTATCAACTTCTTTTTTAATATATTCCGCTTTTTCTGAGAGGTTGCCGTAGACCGGACCAAATTTCTCAATCACCGCACCCGCGAGCCAAAAAAGCGAGCCGTGCTTCATTCCCAATACATCAGCGAAACGCACCGCTCGACGAAGGATTCGTCGTAGTACATATCCCTGGTCAGTATTTGAAGGCAATACCCCATCGCCAATCAAAAATACCGCCGTTCGGATATGATCCGCCACAATGCGCTTTACTCGCACATCATCACTGATTGAAAATTCATTAACCTTGCCTAAAATGGTATCGAACAGGTCCGTATCAAAAACACTATCTGTTTTTTGTAGCACCATGCAGAGCCGTTCGAGTCCCGCACCAGTATCAACATTTTTTTGCGCGAGCTTGCCAACAATCTTCCCTTCCTTTTTTTCAAACTCCATAAACACATCGTTCCACACTTCCACCACCTGCTGTTTTGCGTCAGCTTGATTGTATTCTTCCACAGTCATATCACCGAGCCCTTTTTCTGTCACATCATAAAACATTTCCGAACACGGGCCAGTTGGACCAGTCCAGCTATCCTTTCCATTTTTCACTGCCGGCCACCAGTTTGAGTCCGCGCCTTTGAAATAAATTCTGTTTTCAGGTACACCAACTTTTTTCCATATATCAAACGCCTCAGTATCTTTTTCAGCATTTTCATCGCCGGCAAAAACAGTTACGTACAATCGTGTGGGATCAAGTCCGAGACCCTCAGTCTTATTAGTGAGAAATTCATAACTCCACCTGATCGCATCCTCTTTGAAATAGTCACCCAAAGACCAGTTACCGAGCATTTCGAAAAAGGTACAGTGGGTACTATCACCAACTTCATCAATATCAATGGTACGAACACACTTTTGCGAATCCGCGAGGCGAGTACCCGCAGGATGTTTGCCACCCATAAGATACGGTACCAAAGGTTGCATTCCGGCGGTGTTAAAAAGTACAGAAGGATCATTCTCTGGTACGAGCGGAGCCGCCGGAATGATGGCGTGCCCCCTTTTCTCAAAAAACTTCAAAAACCTTGAGCGAATTTCGTCTGAACGCATAGTCCCCACATAGTACCAAAAAAGCCCCATTTTGCACAGTTTTTGGGATACTTGACTTTTGGTACGGTATATGATATACTTGAGGGCAGACTAGTTCGCCACAGAGCTATCTAAGTAAATGAAGTACTGCATGTAGCCAGAAGTTACCTGCGGTGGGCCAGAAGCCCCATTTATTATTCAAACAGTGGCATTGAAAGAACAAACAAATGCAAACGCAAAGTGAGCAGTTCCGGGCATGGTTGATCGAACACGAAATCGAGGGGCGGTTCCCCGCACTCATCGGTCGATCACGCTATGTGCTAAATCTCGATGCCGATGACTTTAAGACTCCGCCGACAGCGGAAGAAGAAGCCATCGCCGAATCGGTTCAACCCCTCAGGAACATGGCGGTTCAGAACGCAGCCTTCATGGCTATCGTGCTTACGGTGGGAAGCTTCATCACCCGGTCATCCTGGCAAAAAGCAATTAGTGCTTCAAGTCTAAATGACTATGCGGGAGGAGGATGGGGCTATTTCCTCTCAGGGTTGCTTGTTGCCTCCGGCTGTGCAGTGCTCATCCTGTCGGCTATCGCAAACGAGTTCTGCAAGGTGATCGAGAAGAAAAAAGGATCTTGGGAGCTTCTCCGAAGTCAGCTGGACAGCAAAATGGCCCAGCTATACTACCCCCACAGCCCGACGCACCGCAAACTCGAGGAGGTCACCGAGCAGGAGTTGATTGAAAAGGCAGAAACCCTGCTGGTCAGTCGCGCTGCCGGCGTCGTTATCCTTGAGCATCTCGGTAAGCAGAGAGAAGCTGTGGGAGAGAGGGCCAATTTCTCACTCCTTCACGAAGCCTTCTACCTCACAGGACTCGCTGAGCCTCGCTGGGATAAATACTTCCAACCAGCCAGAAAGGCATTCCAGTTGTAGGATCTCAAAAACCTTCACGCAGTCCCCGCCCGTAGACCTCGAGTCTGCGGGCGGTAACTTTTTATCTTATTTATCTCTCCTTCTGGGTTCTTAGCCACTTACCGTACTTCTCCACCATATCCTCAAAACTCTTTTTACTGTCACAAATCAGTTTCTTACCATGCACCATTTGTATTTTTGCATTGAGCTTTACCGGTTTTGTATACTCCGGCACCTGTTCCATAATTTTTATTTTCCTCTGCGCGTCGAGAAGCATATCAGACAAACTTTTTGTCACAGATCGTATGTAGGCATCAGCGGTCAGTGGCTTACCGGTCGCGATTTTTACAAATTCCTTAAATGTCTTCGACGAACCGAGTTTCCATACCTTGGTCATCTCCTTACCTACTTCTTTATTATCTACAATATATCCGTATTTTTTATAAAAATATTCCCGCCACTGAGAAAGCGAGAGCTCTGCCAAACCATATCCATGATACGCCCCCGAGCTGTCGGAAGAATAAATATGTGGAATATTGAGTGCATAGAGAGAATCTTCTGATCGGTCAAAATATTTTGTATACATTCTCTTTGCAATCTCCAGCACTTTATCGGCAGTCAAGTCTACCGTCTCATATATCTCCCTTTCATAATCTGAAACAAAAATAATACCCATCAAATCTGTCGCGATGAGCGGATGTATTTTTCGCACCTTTCTTTCATATAGCTCAAAAGGGTATGCTTTTCCTTCTGCATTTTTTGCATAGCGAGTTTTCCATTCGATACTGCTCGAGAGGGTGTCGAGAAACATACTATGTGTCTCCGCCCAGGCAGTCGAGCATGGCGGGTATTCGGTGTTGAGACAACATTCGCTCTGATCACTGTTTAGCCTGTCTGCCGCATGTCCACCTTCATGAAAAAGAGTATTGAGACCCTGTGAGCCAGAGCCAACCTGTCCAAAAACTACATTACAGGTAAAATTTGAGGAAGCCGGAATTCGTTTGCCTCTTTTATAGTGCACAATCTCTGGCCAATGACAAAAACCATTGTTCCATTTCCCTTTGCGATCGAGCAGGTCGAGTGTGAGTGTGCCCCCACGATAATCAATGCCGAGCGCTGAAAAAGATCTACCCCACCTGAGGAGTGCGTCATCAAATTGAAAGTACGGATCCTCCTCTTTTGTAAAATCACCGGAGATCATGTAGCCAAAATTCCACGGCTTTCGCAGACCTGGCATCTTTTCCTCCATTTTTCTAATATCCGCAAATGCGTACTTTGTTTTTTCATAAATATCACCAAAAAGAGCAAAGAGTTCCGCCTTGGTCATCCCTTCGTCCGTACTTATTTTATATGCATAAAAATCTTCGAAACCGAGACCGCGAGCGTACTGATTGCGCAGGGCAATGACTGCGATATAGTCCTCGAGCGTCCCATAGGCAAGCTTTTCGACAGCTTCGAAACATGCCTTGCGTAGTGCTTCGTTTGGATTTGTGCGCATGATTGTCCGCATCTTTACCGACGAAGCCTCGACAAATTTCCCCGTGGCAGGATCCGTATACCCTTCTTTTTGTGTGGCGTGGAATGTACGGATTTTTGATTCAAGCTCGGCGATAGTATTTTTGAGTGTCAGAAGTTCTGCAGGAGTTTGGAATTTTTCGAAAAAGAGTTTCCACGAAGCCAGTTTCTTTTTGTTGGTACCTTTGGCCTTTCTGTACACTTCACACACATTCTTATATAGATTCACGTTGGCTCGAAAGGCATCCCGTCTTGCGAGAGCCTCATTCATTGCCTTGGTCACCGTACCGTCACCCATGTATGAGAGCCAGAAATAGTTTTCGTACTCACGGTGCAGTTTTACATACTGGGTATTCAGGAAACTGAGAAGCTTTTTTACCGAAACAGATTTTGGTGCTTGTTTTTTACCAGATTTCTTTTCCTTTTCCTTTTTTACAACTTTTTTTATACCTTTAGGTTTGCTGGCAATTTTCTTACTTTTAGGTTTTATTGCTTTATTTTTTACAATCTTTTTCATAGATACCATCCTAGCATATTTGAGCAAAAGCATCACTTACGCAAAGAATCGCAAAATTATTTTTTGTGCTTTGAAGACAGGTCGGGTTTTAACTCCCAACAAGTGGGAGAAAAATAAGGTTGCTCCGCTCTATCGGCCTTGACCGAAGGGAATACTTCGGTCCCCTCGATTTATATAGTCGCTCCGCTCCTTATAAATTGGGTGACTAGAAAACATATATAAAATTCGCTATACTATATAGCAATGTTTAAGAAACTGTTCATTGGTCTGTCGATAGAGTTTGGGCCGATCGTGGTCTTTTTCCTCACTGCACCCGAAATGGGATTTATGCCGTCTACGGGCCTTTTTGTTACTCTGACAGCGCTGTCTCTCGGCTATGCGTTTATAAAAGAGCGACGCGTGGCTTATTTCCCGCTTATCGCAGGACTCTCTGTCATTATTTCAGGAGTAGCTACACTTACTTTCAGTGAGCCACTTTTTCTCATCGTCAAAGACACTATTTACAATGGCGCCTTTGCCATCGTGCTCATTGCGGGACTTTTAACTGGAAGAGGACTTTTGAAACCACTATTTAAATCACTTTTTGCCATGAATGATACTGGCTGGAAAATTCTCTCCCTCCGTTGGGCAATTCTTTTTGTACTTTTGGCGATTGGCAACGAAATCGTTTGGAGAAATTACAACGAAATAACCTGGGTGGCATACAAAGGCTACTCAACATTCATCACTATTATTTTTGCCATCTACCAGTTTCGTCTTTCTAAAAAATATCGCCTCCCTGATGCGAATACTTGGGGGATGAGGAGGGGCGGCGATTTATAGGAAGCGGAGCGACTATATAAATCGAGTGCTAGCACAGGTTCGCTCTTTGCACTTCGTTTTGCTAAACTCAGTATCTTCGTCACCAGCATGACTCGACATGCCCGCCACCGTCATGGCTCCTACGAGACCGAAGTACCATCTTCGGTCAAGGTCAATAGAGCGAAGCAACCTTATAGATTTTGAGCAAAATAGCCTGGAGTAGAGGCCTATATTAGTTTAACGGCTCAATCCTTTTGAAACAAAAGGATTGAGCCGTTAAACTCGTTTCCCCCGATTTTCAGTAGAAAATCGGGGGATTTTGCTTCTTACCTATTCGTGAATCTTAAATCTTACTTCTTGAATCTACCCATGTTACCCCTTCACCTCAATTTCGAACGGATACATTCCCATGCTACAAGTCCCTTCGATAGTTCCCTGTGAGAGAACACCGAGATCAATATCGGTCACACCAGTCGGCGGCAAATTTTGACTAATATCCATGCTTGGAATGCGCACCGACGAAGTACAATCGAAGGTGCCTCTTGTATTAATCCTTAACACGGTCGGCATCCCCGAGCTCACGACACTTTTGCGTGGCATATATCCACCCTTTGCAGTAATCTCAACAATCTGTTTACCATCTACCACAGTGACATTATTCACAACACTATCAGTATTACTTTCTGGACTATTTTCAGACAATACAAACGCTCCCCCAATCAATGCCCCCGCAACAACAATGGATATAATAATTTCTTTCATATCTTTTTATTACACAACAGTATACTAGAAATTAAAGATTGGTGGTATCACACCCACCGCGACCAGACTATTAATCAAATTAAATAAAGCAAACACAATCACCACCAACCCAGCTGACTTAAAAAATATACCGGATTTTGCATTGTTTTTGATACTAAACGAACTAAAACTAATCAGCGCAAGAACAGGTAAAGTGCCCAGCGCAAAGAAAAGCATCGTAAGGCCACCCGTGAGAAAACCACCCGTTGAAAGTGCATAGAGTTGCATCGACTGAGTAAAACCGCACGGCAAAAAGAAAGTGGCAATACCAACTAGCATTGGCGTACCGGTATGATTGAACTTTGAGACACCGTGCGCATGTTTTGCGATAAATTTTGGCATCGAGAGCTGAAACTTTTTCGCAAAGTGAAATGTATCGAGCAGATTGATACCGAGAATAAGCATCACAAGACCAATCAAAAAACTCAAGACAAAAGTAACTGTCGTATTTAAGGTAAAGACAGAACCAAGAGCTCCAATTATTCCACCAAGGATAAAAAAAGAAACCAGTCGACCACCGTGGAACATAAATTGTGGTTTTATCCGATCACCCTCCTTGGCAAACGTCGCTGACATCGAAAGCACAAGGCCGCCCACGACTGCCATACAGGTCGAAAGTGATGCAATAATACCAATCACAAACGCCATGCCATAGGTCACCGTTCCCGTATCCACCAAATTTACAATACCCATTTTTTGCAGAGCGATAAAAAGCAAAACAAACGCGAGTGCTATCGGCACAGCAATCTTAAATTCACCCCAATTTACAAAGTGTGTCTGTTTTTCGATAGATACTGTATACCCACGCGGTTTAAGTAAAGTGGTGAGCTCCCCCGCAATCTGCTCTGGCGTTTTATCTCCAAAATCCCCGACAATTTCGACAGAATGATTGTTGAGATTAGATTTTACATAAGTAATATTTGGCAAATCTTTGAGCTCACTCTCGATCATAAGTGTGCACGCATTGCAGTGCATCCCGTGAATATGAAAAGTGTATTTTTTTATAAGATTGGTTGTATTGTGTGTATCCATAAATAGTAACTATAAATCTTTCTCAAAACCATACTCCGCTGGTATCCTTTTTGGCAACTCACTCACCTCTCCATACGTAAGCACAATCTCCTGATGAGCGGTAAGTAGCAATGACCGAGGGTCATTCATTACCTCTACACCATTTACAAATACCCGAAGAGTGCTCGTTGTGGTATTAACATATCCGCCAATAGACTGCTTGGTCAATCCCACACCCCAGATATCAAAAAACTGACCGAGGTTAAAGTCTTGGACAATTGGCGATTCAATATGGATCACCCCACTTGTATCATGAGTATGTATTGGAGAAATAAATCCAGCCTGTTCATTAACTCCAATCTCAGCAGGTATACCCACTTGTTTACCATGAATAAAAATATCAATATGCTGATGAATATGTAACGCGTTACCTTCCGTGGCGAGAGCGGGTAATCCAATACGACTCAGACGTTCTCGTAAATATGCCGTTTCAACACCCCATGGAACAAGAGAAATCTGCATTCCGGGGAGCAACGATTCTTCGTCCGTCGTGACTACTTTGGAAGTAGGCAATAATCGAAATATGAAAAATAAAAGTAATACGGCGGCCACTACCAGCCCTATTTGTACGTTGGTAAATTTTCTTTGTGTATCATTCATAAAGTTATATTGTTCTAATAATAAACAAAATGATCGGATTCAATACTATCATTTGCAATACGGGGACCAAACCAATATTAGTGAATGGGATCATCGGCATCATATCTGCATACACCCAGCGATAAGCACCGATGCCCCACCACTCGACACCCATTGCAAAAATAACTGAAAAAATAACAAGTGATAGCCATTTCCTAACATCCATTTCTAGAAACCAATAAAAAGATCTGAATACTAACGAAATGATGAGATATAGTATACCAACAATAAGCACATCACCGAGAGAAGCGAACACACATCTCAAAAATGCCGTGGAAACGTCGCCGTGGGGTTGGTACAAAAAACTTTGAGCATTTTCCCAAATCAAATTGAGAAAGAAAGTGCTAACTAAAAAAATGATAGGTTTTTTCATGCCAATTATAATTTCATACTCTTAATTCGCAACGAATTGCCTACTACTGAAACTGATGATAACGCCATCGCAAGGCCGGCAAAAACTGGCGAAAGTAGCCGTCCAAAAATCGGAAAAAAGATTCCAGTAGCGAGCGGAATGCCGATAATATTATAGATAAACGCCCAGAAAAGATTTTGTTTGATCCCTCGCATGGTCATTTTTGAGAGTCTAATTACTTTCACCAATTTGGAAATGTCGCCGTGAAGCAAAGTGATGCCGGCTGATTCAATGGCCACATCAGTACCCGTACCCATTGCAATACCAACATCCGCCTGCGCAAGTGCTGGCGCATCATTTACCCCATCTCCTGCCATTGCAACGACTCGACCTTTAGATTGAAGCTCCTTTATTTTTACGAGCTTATCCTGCGGCAAAACATGGGCGACCACTTCATCAATACCTACAAGTGAGGCCATATATTTAGCAGCCTTCTCATCGTCCCCGGTAAGCATCACAATCTGTATTCCTAGTTTATGTAAATCAGTGACAGCTTGTTTCGATTCTGCCTTTATCTTGTCTGATACCATCACAAATCCGAGCACTTTCTCCTTGGTTGCAACAATCACTGGAGTTTTGCCTTGTGCGGTAAACCGCTCAAGTTTTAAAACATCAAATTCCAAACTCAAATCTTTTACCAATCTTGTGTTGCCCACAAAATATTCTGTGCCGTTGATTATGCCCCTTACTCCCTTGCCCTGTATGCTCTCAAAGCCTGAAACATCAAAAAGTCTGATATTTTTTTCTTGAGCATAATTTATAATGGCATGTGCTATCGGGTGTTCTGACTTTTTCTCAAGAGACGCAAGTATCGATAAAAGCTCATCATCTTTCAAGCTTGAAAGATTTTCAATATCAACCAGTGTCGGCTTGCCTATAGTTATCGTCCCTGTCTTGTCTACAATCACTGTGTCTACTTTATGTAGTTTTTCCAATGTGGCAGCATCTTTGACCAAAATCCCTTCTCGAGCACCTTTCCCAACACCGACAATTATCGCAGTTGGTGTGGCGAGGCCCAACGCGCATGGACAGGCAATCACGAGCACTCCTACAAACGACACGAGGCCATAAGAAAGTGCTTGCGCAAAACCAAAAACTCCAGTTCCAACAAGAAGCCATGCTCCGAGTGTAACAAAGGCAATAGCAATAGTTACCGGCACAAAAACACTTGAAATTTTATCCGCGAGAGCTTGAATTGGCGCCTTGCTTCCCTGCGCCTCTTCCACCATTTTGATAATCTGGGCGAGCAAAGTTTCCGAACCGATTTTAGTTGCCTTAAATATAAACGCGCCCGTGGTATTTATTGTCCCTGCGAGAACGGTGTCCCCGCTTTTTTTCTGTATGGGCATCGGCTCACCGCTCACCATTGACTCGTCAACGTATGAAGATCCTTCGGCAATTATTCCGTCCACCGGAATTTTTGCTCCGGGCTTTACGCTAATAAGATCATCATGTTTTACATCATTTATTGATATCTCAATTTCGACACCATCACGAATGACAAGTGCCGTTTTTGCCTGAAGATTCAATAATTTTTCAATCGCATCGCCTGTTTTAATTTTTGATTGCGCTTCAAGATATTTTCCAAGAGCAATAAAAGTAATGACGACAATGGTAACATCGTAATAAGTGTATTCAACATTAAGAAATGGTCTCAAGGTGTCCTCGAAGGCACTCACCACAAAGCTGTAGAGAAATGCCGCGGAAGTGCCAATGCCAATAAGTGTGTCCATATTAGCCTTACCGTAGCGAAGAAATCTGTAAAAACCAAGTAAATATGGTTTACCTACCACAAACAAAACATATGTCGCAAAAATCGGCAAGAGATGATGGAAAAATTCTTTAATTGTGTGACTCATTGGTGTAGTGAGTTTATACTCAGCAAAAATATCCCAACCCATCACAAAAATACTGAAAATGGCGAGAGGAATTGCTGACATGACTTTCGTTCGCATATCCGCCACTTCCGCCAGCTTTTCTTTTTTACTTTGGTTTAATCCGAGATGTGCCGAGTGCTCGCTTTCGGACATTCCCATTTCGTCAGTCGTTTCAGGCACCAAAGAATAGCCCAATTTTTCTATTGAGTGAGAAATATGTTCTAGATCGGTTTTTGATTGATCAAAAGCGACCTTAGCGGTTTCTGTACCATAATTTACTTCTGCAGATTCTACACCCGCTATTTTTTTTACAGTTTTTTCTATAATCCCCGCACAGCTGGCACAATGTATTCCTTTTACTTTGTAGGTTTGGGTGTGGTTCATAGAAATTATTTTCGTTTTAAACCATATACCTTTAGTATCTCTTTCACAGCCTTCCCTTCTTTCCCCCTCCTCATTTGATCCACAACACAAGTACTCAAATGATTCTCCATGAGTGCATCCTCTATGCTAGAAAGCGCCTGTTTGACAGCCGAAGTCTGAGTAATAAGGTCAATACAATACTCACCACTAGACAACATGTCTTGTAGACCCCGTACTTGACCTTCAACGATTTTCAATCGCTGAATTAGTTTAGTTTTTATTTGATTCATCTCAATTTCAAATCAATTAGTGTCCAATATCTTTCTTCATTTCTTCAAACTGATGTTTGGTGATCTCACCTTTAACATAACGCTCTTTGAGAATTTCCAAAGCATTACCTTTTGTATGTGTTGAATTAGACACAGATTCTTTTCTAAAAAACCAAATGATTCCATATAAAACCAACACCCAAAAAAGAATCATAAATACTCCACCGAAACCAAACATACCAAATGGAACAAAACCGTCATAGCCATAGTTATACATCATAAAAATATATAATTAACTCTGATAATACTATAAGTATATACCCCCTAGGGGTATTGTCAATAGACTCATTTTATCTAAAGGTGGATAACTTCGTAAAACACCGAACCAGCCTGATATAGAGCCCTGTAAAATTCTAACGGCTCAATCCTTTTGAAACAAAAGGATTGAGCCGTTAGAATTTTCCTTCGATTTTTCAGTAGAAAAATCGAGGATCCCGCTTCCTTCTCATTCTTGAATCTACCGCGCTATTCCCTTCAACACCTGTATATCCTTCATAAGCATTGGAAGTTTGCTCCGATCATAAATCGCTGCACAAGGATGGTACAAAGCAACAATCTTGATGTCACCATACGATGCCTTTGCATCATACGCTTTGCCATGTGCCTGCCCTATCGGTTCTATATCAAAATCCAAACCAAATTTCTTCATCACATACACCATCGCATATCTGCCAAGTGTCGCAATCACCCTAGGCTTTATAATCTCTATTTGTCGATCAAGGAATGGTCCGTAACTTTCTATCTCTCCTGGGGTTGGATCACGATTTTCTGGCGGCCGATCTTTGACTATGTTAGTGACATACACATCGGGACGATTGATACCGGCACTGGCAAGAAGCTCATCGAGAATCTTGCCCGCTGCGCCACAAAAAGGTTTTCCGGTCTTGGCTTCATTTCGCCCAGGTGCTTCGCCCACAAACATAATCTGTGCGTCATGACTACCCTCGCCAATCACCGGAAAGTATTTGTTTTCGGTACGATACGTGTAGAGCGGTGAAGTCTTGAGGATAAGCACCTCATCACGAATCTTTTTCATTTGATCGATTTTTGCAGACATGTTTATTTAGACAAAGGAATTAGCGCACCTTCTTGCACAAGAATCTTAATTTTATTTTCGATACCACGATTGTAACCCCCGAGCTTGCCGCCAGATGCGACCACTCGATGACACGGTACATCGGGATTATAATTTTGCTTCATGATAGCTCCGACCGCACGAGCCGCTTTTGGTCTACCCGCCCTTTCCGCTACCTGACCATAAGTCATCACCTGACCTTTTGGGATTTTTGAAACCACTGCCAGCACTTTTTTCTTAAAATCGCTTTCCATACAAGTCCTATTCTACAGCAATAGAGCCCCTTTCGGTACTATTGACTTTTATATCGAATGGGTGTATAATAGTATTTGAAAGTTAAATGCTCTTCCCACAACAAAAAACGGATGGTTCTTGAAAGGAAACCAGAGGTGTCCCGATTAATACACCAAATATTCTTATATGACTCAGTCTGAATTCGACGCTGAGCTCGCCGAGGGCAAAAGATCCTGGCCAAATACCCACGTGCCTGGCGACCTCGATGTTTCCGGTCTGGTAATCGTTGGTGATGTCAGCTTTGAAAAAACACAAGTAGATGGGGACCTAGACTTGTCCGGAACCATTATTCATGGGAACCTGACGCTCTGCGGGATTTCCATCACCGGCAGCTTGAACCTGACAGACCTTTGTGTGAAGGGTGAGCTATACGCCATGGAACCGGAAAATCCTGATCCGATTATCCGATATGGCTTGGACTCTGTCTTGGGTCAGGTCTTCGACGAAGGTCTCACTGCGAACGATCTGCTGGTAGAAATCCGTTAGTGAAAGCCATCACCTCCCCCACACTCTCATAATCGTGATTATTATGAAGAGAAGTGAGGGATTTTTATTTACCTACTCCACCGGGCATAGAAGCTGGGTCTCATCCACCACTGACTGAATTTCTGCATCACTAAGGCCAAGTGGCTTGAGCAACGACTTGTCGTGACGCACACTGCCACAGAGTACCGTACCACTGTCCATGAGCTGTTTCTTGTGTCCCTGACTCAAGGTGGTCAGCACAGTTACCGGATGCAAAGCACTCTTTTCTATAATCGTCTCGAGTCCTGCCCCGACAGGATAATTCCAACCGATCATTTTGAGTCCTTCACATTCTGCGTATTGAATAGCGGGAGCACTAAACTTGGTATTGGTAATCAACCACCCTTCATCAAGTTTCCGCTCTTTACCACCGTAGTTAAAAGAAGAGTGTTTCAAATCGTCCATACGAGCTTTGACATACAGAGCCACCTTGAGATCAGACTTTACGCCAAGCTCATTATGAAACTTTACCTCAGCCATGATTAATTTTTCTTTGTCATACGCGACTACATCTACTTCATGTTCCACACATCTACCTTTGACTATTTGGTCGGTCAAAATAGAAAAGCCTTCTTTTTTAAAAATCTCACCAAGGAACTTTTCAAACGGGAAACCGCTTGGACCGAGATCCATAATAGAACGGCGAAGTGAGTACCTGAGCGCAGGTACTTTTTCCTCTGCGTGAAGCATAGAAAAGGCCTCCTTGTATATATCATGCGTAGACATGCCGTCGTGGACAGCGCTCTGCAAATGTTCAATCACTTTGTCCACACTCCGATCAGATGCACCGACCTTTTTAAGAGAATAAGCGACCTTATGTACATCAAACTCTTCCTGTTTGCCGTTTGTTTTAGTAATAAATATCTTTTTTTGTTCCATACTGATT
>SCTV01000054.1 GCA_004298345.1 Patescibacteria group bacterium | reverse complement strand
TACAGATGACTTTCTCTCAGAGATGTATTGATTTCGGCTAGAGCGCGGCTTCGGTGCGGCTCAAAAGAGGTAATGTGTTCCCCACTCCAGATGACAGGCGATCCATATTCCTCAAAAGCCGAATGTGGCGAACCGTAGCCCAAGTTGTGCAAGATCTGAAGCACAAGCATACACTCAAAGGAGAGCGGCTGAAAATTTTTTGCCGTGGTAGTTTCTAGAAAATCAAATGCGTTAATAAGCAACTCAAACAGACTTTCATTTTTTTCCTCACCATTTAAAAGTCGCTTCAAAAGAGTGAGAATCTTTACATAAATTGCAAAATAGTCCGGCTGAGAAAAAATGTTTGGGAAACGTGTGACTACCGGCGACGCATTGGTCACGCGCCAAATATCTTTGCCTCTGACGAGTGAAATATTGACATACGCAAAATCTTGAAGAGAGTAACGGAGCTTTGACCTGAGTAAACGAATGCCTTGAGCAGATGCATGGACCACGCCTAGCTCTTTAGTAAAAATATAAAGCATTTTATTGGCCTCCTGTGCTGAGTGACTTGCGAGCACAAAACCTTCGGTGTGATAAATGTGGTGGGACATAAAGAATAGATATATGATTCAAGATTTACGATTCACGAATACACAGACACCCGAATACTACAGGATACCAAAAAAATGACTTTCGGGCGAGACTTGTTTGGTGAAGATACCAGACGCTGTTTTTGGGTCATTTTGAAGAAAAAATGGAAAAGTAGGCTGGAGCAAGGCCATATAATGCTCAAAGGCTAAAATGGATTTTAACGGCTCGACGAGCGAAGGCGAGGAAGATAACAGGTCTAGCAAGACGTGTTACAGGCCAGTGTAGTTGGCGACGAAGATAACAGGTCTAGCAAGACGTGTTACGAACGAAATGCTGGGCCGTTAAATATGGCTCTGCAGAAGCATGCTAAATATCATCGTTAGGCAAGACCTAATGATTATAGCCTTTATGTAGAAGTGGAAGTAGTCAGACTACTTCCACTTAAAAATAAAAAGCCGACAAGAACAAGGTGTCCAAGTCAGCATTGGGAACGACTCGACTAGTGTGTGCGCACGACAACGAGGAAAATATTCTCCGCCAAGTCCGTGATCCCCCAGGTCGGAGTGTTAATCCTTTGTCCGTCCTTGAAAAAAACCTTGAACGGCTGGTGACGAAACTCGATCCTGCGCAATAGCATTTCACCAAGTGGCACCAAGGGGGTCTCCCGAAATTCCATAGGAAGTTTGTAAAACGCGCGACGCAAGCTCGCGTCACCCGTAACCAAAGTGCCAGGTGGATAAAGATTATAGAGGATCCTCATATCGAGACCCTCAAAAAGGCGCGGACTACGCGAGCGAAGAAACGCCACTCTTCCTACACCAGGAACACTTTCACACGCAACAACTTCAAAGAACTTGCTCTCTAGACCAACCCGCGCTCCCGATGGGGCGTCCAAAACTGCTGAATCTTCTGCCATAGTTTGCACTGAGTTTTCCTGCTTGTCGCAGGGGGTTAACCAAAAAAGACCAGCGCACATCATAGCATGCAGTGATGCCTTTTGTCAAATAGGTTAGGTAGAATACAGATTTAAGATGTAAGAATGAAAAAAGTAATAAAGAAAAAGGCTTATCGAACCAAAACGAGCTCGAAAGAAATACCGTCGAGGACAAGCTTCTCCCCTACTCCGGTATCTACTAAAACAAGGTCTTTGAGTTGGGCCGTGCGAACAATATCTTTTTTAAATTCTGTCAGGAGTTTTTTACCCATATCATCAGTCACCACAGACAAAATCGGTCGATCAACCACGGTCAATCCCTGCTTTTTTCGCAAGTCTTGTATTGCACGAATAAGCTCTCGTATTTGCCCTTCGGCCTTGAGAACAGGAGTGATAGTAGTATCGAGTGCAACCTCAGTATCCAATTTCTCATCACACACCACTTCCTTCACATTTACCTCATCGGCAATGAGCGCAAGGAATTCTTTTTTAGTTGATAGTTGATGGTTTTTAGTTGATAGTTTGGAAAGGGGCTGACGAACATTTATTTTTGCTTGCATACGGGCTTCAAGTCCGAGAGAAACAATTTTTCTCACTTCTTGCATCTCTTGTATTATTCGTGAATCGTGAATCTTGAATCGTAAATCTTTTATACTCGGCCACCCCTCGAGATGTACACTTTCTTTCCCATCCGTACTCCTTACCTTCTGATACAAATCTTCAGCAAGGAATGGCATAAACGGTGCGATAACTTTTGAGAACTGGAGGAGCACATAGCGAGTCGTCGCCAATGCCAGTTTTTTGTCCCCTTCATCTTCAGATTTAAATCTGTCTCGCGAGCGTCTGATATACCAAGTCGAAAGGTCATCGATAAAATCCGCGATCGGTCGAGTTGCTCGGTCGAGCTCATATTTCTCAAGGGATGTCTCTACTGTATTTACTAGCTCAGCAAGCTTTACCAAAATCCACACATCGAGAATGTTTTTTGAATCGTTATTTGCAGGTACCGCATTTTCCCCTCCGGCATACAAAGCATAAAAAGTGTACACATTGTTTAAACGACCAATATGTTTTTTGACCACTTCATCAACCCCCTTTTCTGAAAAACAAAAATCCTCTGCTCGCACTGATGGCGAAGCGAGTAAATAGTATCTGAGCGCATCTGCGCCATATTTATCTATAGTCAACATCAAATCGGGATAGTTTTGCAAACGTTTCGACATTTTTCGGCCATCTTCAGCGAGAATCAGCCCGTTTACAATCACATTTTTGTAGGGAGTCTTGCCAAACAGCGCGACCCCGAGTACGAGCATTGAGTAAAACCATCCTCGAGTCTGATCGAGTCCCTCTGCAATAAAATCTGCTGGATAGCCTTTTGATTTTTTGAAAAAAGATGACTTTGGATTAAATGTGTCGGTATTTTCGAACGGATAGTGCGCCTGGCCGTACGGCATCGAGCCAGATTCAAACCAACAATCAAAAACTTCGGGTACTCGTTTCATTACCCCACCACACTGACATGGAAAAGTTACCCCATCTATATATGGTCGGTGGAGATCGAGCTCGTAATCAGCGTTGTGCGGAAGCGGAGTGAATGAGAGCTCTCGAACTTCGGCATTTTGCATAAAAACTGTAGCTGGATGAAGTGCAACGGTCGCCTTTTGATCGAGTCCTGCCGAAAGAGCTGTCAGAAGCCATGCCGGAGTATCGTGAGTTACTATCAAAATAGTTTTTCCTTCGTACTTCTTTTCAAAATCATAAATAGCTTCGCCCATTCGACGCTTGACCATGACGTGATTTTCACCACCCTCGGGTGCACCTACAAACCAGCCGTTTCCCGGACGATATTTTGCACGATATTCGCCGATTGGCTTACCATTAAACACGCCGAATTCTATTTCTCTCAGACGAGAATCTTCTACTATTTTTTCTTTCGAAATACCTATCTTGTCGGCAACAAGCTCTGCTGTTTGTTTCGTACGAGCAAGTGGTGAGGTGATGATTAAATCTATCTTTGCGTCGGAAAGGTCTTCTGTAGCCTGAGTTGCCTCTACACGACCGATATCGTTGAGTCCTGGACACTCAATATCAGAACAGAGGAATCCATCTGCGTTACCCGGATACTGACCATGACGCATTATATAGTATGTGTTGCGAGGCTTGAGATGTTTTTTGAGTTCGGACACAGAGCCGATAAATTCTTTTTTGGTACATTCGCTACAGTCCCACACAGGTAGAGGTGCGCCCCAATATCTCGAGCGAGAAATAGCCCACTCGCGAGCACCCGAAAGCCAGTTACCAAATCTTCCCTCTCCCACAAACTCCGGCGTCCAGCCAATCTTTTTGTTTTCTGCGACGAGTGTATCTTTGATTTTTGGCACATTTACAAACCATGACGAAGACGCGTAATTCAAAAGTGGAGTCTCGCATCTCCAACAATGCGGGTATGAGTGAATTATTTTTTCTTTGCCAAAAAGCCGCCCAGCGTGCGCCAGATTTTTGATGATCTCAACATCGGCTTTTTGATGAGCTTGTCCGTCAGACTTTGTCTGAGTAGGATCGTCCTTTGGCTTCACCGCTTGCCCCGCAAAATCAGTCACCTCCTTTTTAAATAGGCCGCCGGTCGTGACATGCTGTATAAAAGGTAATTTTTCTCGCTTCGAAAGCTCATAATCGTCCTCACCAAATGCTGGAGCGATATGTACTATACCTGTGCCGTCTGTGGTCGTCACAAAATCCCCTGCTACTATTTTCCAGCCGTTCTCTCTGTTTGCAAGCCCCGCATCTTTTGCATAGTAATCAAAAACAGGTACATATTTTTTACCCACCAAATCTTTACCGGTAAATTCTTTCTCGACTGTATACACTTTATCTTTTACCACCTGAGCCACGCGCTCCTTTGCCACAATATATTTTTTACCTTCGAGTAGTATCTGTACGTAGACAATATCCGCACCGACCGCGAGTGACACGTTGCCAGGCAAAGTCCATGGGGTCGTCGTCCATGCAACGAGTGCCGTGTCTAGCTGATCCACGAGTGGAAAAGTTACAAACACAGAAATATCCGTGATGTCTTTGTAGCCTTGATTGACCTCAAAGTTCGAAAGGGTCGTCTCGCACCGCGGACAAAGTTGCATTGATTTGAAACCTTGATGCACCAAACCTTTTTCGTGCAAGGTTTTAAATACCCACCACACGGACTCGGTGTACGAAGCGTCCATAGTACGATAGTCGTCCTCCATATCTACAAAACGTCCCATGCGAGGAATAATTTCTTTCCATTGTGAGGCGTATCGCAGTACGCTGTCCTGTGCTGCTTTATTAAAATTGCCGATACCAAATTTTTCGATATCCTGTTTTGTCTTTAGGTCGAGTTCTTTCTCGATAAGATTTTCTATTGGCAGACCGTGACAGTCCCACCCCCACTTTCGAGCCACCCGAAAGCCCTGCATCGTTTTGTAGCGAGGAATCACGTCTTTGATAGAAGTCGGCAAAAGATGTCCAAAATGCGGGAGACCAGTGGCAAAAGGCGGACCGTCATAAAATACAAAATCACCTTTTGGTGCAGGCTTTTGAGTAGTCTTTTTAAAAATGTCGTTCTTCTGCCAAAAAGCTAAAATTTCTTCTTCTTTTTGTGCGACCAGACTCTTTCCCGCGGGCTGTAACGGCTTTTGTTTTGTTTCCTCTGCCATAGATATAGCGCTCATAGTAACATTTTTAGGCTAGTTTTACAAAAATATCAAGGTTCAACCTTGATATTTTTGTAAAACTAAGTTCCAACGGCTCGACGAGCGAAGGCGAGGAAGATAACAGGTCTAGCAAGACGTGTTACGAACGAGATGCTGAGCCGTTGGAATGGCTCTGTAGAGCCATTCCAGAAAATGCTGTTTTCCCCAAAATTGCTACTGCAATTTTGGGGAAAGACTAAAAACCTCCCCAAGATAATGTAATATTCCAGCAATATACTCGTCTCCATTATTGAGTAATTCTCTGTGCTATTAACAGTTAACAAACAAAACCATGAAAAATGTAACCACAGCTCTAGGAGCAGTCATCGCGATATTGGTAGTCGGAGGTGCCGGATATTATTATGTTACCCGAGACAGAGCACCCGCTCCTGCCCCGACGACCAACACCACACCCAATACAAACCAAACCCCAACGCCAACACCGGCTCCAGCACGACAACCTGGTGCTCCAACTGCAACAACAGGATCAACAGCTTTTCCATCTGACACCACCGCGGTTGTCACTGGTACCGTAATGCCAAACGGTGCCATCACCAACTATTGGTATGAATACAGCACTTCCCCAAGCACAGGTAGCAGAGTGTCCAGCCCAAGTCAGCTAGTCGGATCCGGATACACTTCAATACCGGCTCCGAGCTATATCAAAGGATTGGCAAGAAACACAACATATTATTTTAACCTAGTCGCTCAAAATCAATTCGGCAAATCAGTCGGCGCTCAATATTCATTCCGCACCACAGATAGCAATCCTGTGCCTGTCGGTGGCATCCCTGTCGTAAGGACTTTGGCTGCCAATGGAGTATCTAGAACAACCGCCAATCTAAATGGTGAAGTGACCCCAAACAGAGTTTCCACTCAGTATTGGTTTGAATATGGCAAAACCCCAAGTCTTGGCAACGCGAGTGCGCTCGTAGCTGTTGGTGCCGGCAATATCAAACTTCCCGCATCATTGTCTCTTTCTGATCTAGAACCTGCTACCACCTATTACTTCCGCCTCAACGCCCAAAATCAATTCGGTACAGTAAACGGATCAATTCTCAATTTCAAAACAGCAAATCCTCCTGTCGTAACAGCTCCTTCTGCCAACACCAGAAGTGCAGTCGATATCACCTCATCGACTGCCACACTTCGCGGTAATGTAAATCCAAATAATGCCGAAACAAAGTATTGGTTTGAGTACAGCACAGACTCGCTCTTGGGCTCAGTACTACTAAATTCAACCGAGCAAAAAATGCTTGCTTCGACCTCAGGGACAGCATCAGTTGAAGCCGACATTTCCAATCTACTCTCAAAAACCACTTATTACTTCCGTGTAGTAGCGCAAAATGGCGAGGGTGTCGTTCGTGGAGATCGTCTAACCTTTAGAACAAGATAACAAACAAATAGTCGGAGCGATTTCTCTTGTAAACATGTGATGAAACTCGAATAAGTTTTGGTTGAAATAATTTGAGTAGTCAGAATATTTTGATGTGAAGTGTGTAGACGTGTGTTAAAATGAGTCCTGATTATTACTCTAATAAAAAAATCTATGTCACGAGTAAGTACTTATCTCAATTTTCCTCGGCAAACAGAAAAAGCCTTCAATTTCTACCGATCCGTCTTTGGCGGAGAGTTTGTCGGAGGTATTCATAGACTGGGAGAAACACCCCAACAAAAAGGTGCCGCCGAAATGGCTGACGCTGACAAAAATCTCGTCATGCATGTTGCCTTGCCGATCTTGGGCGGACACATGCTCATGGGTACCGATGCGCCGGAGTCCATGGGTTTTGAAGTCACCTTTGGTAACAACATCTACCTCAATCTCGAGCCGGACACGCGCGCAGAGACAGACCGCTTGTTCTCTCTACTTTCTGCAGGAGGAGTGATGGGAACACAACTACAAGAAATGTTCTGGGGTGACTATTTTGGTTCATGTACGGACAAGTTTGGGGTACAATGGATGTTTAATTGCAGCAGTAAAATATAAATTTTAAAGAATTAGCGTGCTTCTTTATTGTTTTGATAAACCTGCATCCAATTCTATAAATTGATACTCAACAAAATGAAAAAGATAAAAGTAGAAACAACCATACAAAGCGACCTCCAAAAAGTCTGGGACATGTGGACCAAGCCGGAACATATTATAAAATGGAATCAGGCAGCTTCGGATTGGGAGTGTCCTCACGCAGAAAATGACGTGCGAGTAGGTGGTAAATTTCTTTCTACCATGTCAGCAAAGGACGGCTCTGCGAGCTTTGATTTCAGTGGCACTTACACCGAAGTCACGCCCCTAATCTCGCTCGCCCACACGATAGAAGACGGTCGCCAAGTATCGATTAGTTTTACCGTAACAAAAAATGGTGTGCATGTGATCGAAACCTTTGATCCAGAAAATATCAACTCCGAGGCACTACAAAGAGATGGTTGGCAAGCAATTTTGGACAATTTTAAAAAGTATGTAGAAACCTATTAATAACAAAATAATACATATAATTTTATGCAAAAAATAATCCCCCATCTATGGTTCGACAAAGAAGCAAAAGAAGCAACCGCTTTTTACACGTCTCTGTTTAAAAATTCAAAGGTGACCAACATCTCCACGATCACCGGCACACCTTCGGGAGATTGTGATATCGTCACCTTTACGCTTTCCGGACAAGAATTCATGTCCATTAGCGCCGGACCTTACTTCAAACTCAACCCTTCCATCTCGTTTTTTGTCGTCTTTGATACTGAAGCGGAAATAAAATCAGTCTGGGATAAACTGGAGGGCGGAGGCAAAGCCCTCATGCCGTATGATACTTACCCATGGGCACACAAGTACGGCTGGTTACAAGATAAGTACGGACTCTCATGGCAACTCTCCTTTAGTGAACAGCAACAGATGGGGCAGAAAATTACCCCCATGCTCATGTTTACTCAAACAGTCGCCGGCAAAACTAAAGAGGCTCTCGAATTTTATGTAAACACCTTCCCTGATTCCAAAATAGAAATGACTATGCCGTACGAAAAAGGCGAAGGAGAAAAAGAGGGTGCCATCAAACATGCACGTTTTACACTCGCTGGACAAAATTTTATGGCCATGGACAGCTCAGCCGAACACCAATTTACTTTCAATGAAGCGGTGTCTCTCATCGTCAACTGCGATACTCAAAAAGAAATAGATTATTATTGGGAGAAGCTCTCCGCTGTGCCAGAATCCGAACAATGTGGCTGGCTCAAGGATAAATATGGCGTCTCGTGGCAAATAGTTCCGACGGCTATGAATGAAATGATGCTCTCTGGCGATAAAGAAAAAATTGAAGATCGGAAGAGC
>SCTV01000053.1 GCA_004298345.1 Patescibacteria group bacterium | reverse complement strand
GCCGGGGTTTGCTAAGCTTCCATAAACCGTCTCCATGTTTGTCCTAATTGTATCACGGACACTTTTGTCTGGTATATCCTCAATCATCTTGTGAAGAGCATTTGGGGTAATGAATTTTGCAAAGTCACGGTCGACAAGGATTTCTCTTGGAAGTTTTGACATGTCCTCGCCCTTAAGGGTTAGTTTCTGGAGTGCTTTTTCAATTCGAGTAGGATCAGGTGTCAGAGCCTGGAATGTGAGAGCCTCTTGAAGTGGTTGTAGCTTAATTTTTCGGAGTTCATTTTTCTGAGATTGACTGTAGCCTTCGGATTTTTTATCGATGGCTACTTTAAATCTGCTGTATGGCATTGCAGCGAGGAGTGCGGGGTCTTTTATTCTTTCATAACCAAGGTTTTCTATATCAGCATCAGATAGATTTCTAACGGCTTCTGCTAAAGCCTTTTGAGCATTTTCTTTGTCTATGTCAGATTTATTTTTATCGTTGATAATCGCTATTTGCATATCAATAGGAGCAAGTCGAGCGGCGAGAATTTTTTCTTTTTCGCCATCAGAGAACTTGTCGCTCTTCATAATGGCTTTCATCTGTCCATCATTAAGGCGTGGAGCATTCTGAGTTAATACTGGAGCGGTTAGGCCGACAATGTCAGAAGGGGACATTTTGTTGAGAGATATTTCAGCTTTATTGACAGCGTCAACAATGGCTTGCTCAGCTTTATTTTTAGGTCCTCCGTTGGCCATAATTTTTTGCATTTCTATTCTGGCATTACCACTACCCTTTCCAAGCATATCCACATCCTCGATCTGCTTTCTTTTTGCGGAGATTTCTTTATCAAGTTTTACTTGATCCTTGAAAGACATGCTACTTCCAAATTTATTACTTGCCAGCCCCCCAGTGGTGATTTCTCGGAGTGAGCGACCGATACGGCTGTTTCCTAAAACAGTATTTTCAAGTTTTTTGTCTGCCCAATTACCCGCCCTTCCCACAGTATTTCTGCCTGTCCAGCTTGGTACCGCTTTTAGCACACCCTCAGCCCAGCCGTTGAAAGTCGCAGCACCCAGTACGCCGAACTCCTTTGCAATGATGAGCGAAGCCATGAGGAAGATAATTACCACGCAATAGTTAAAAATAACCGCAATAGAATCTCCCCCCGTTACACCTGCGAGAGTAGAGTTGCCCGGGTTCACTGCTGTTTGAAATGCTGGCGAAGCAATGATTTTTACTCCCACATAGGTAACCGCTAGATACACAGGCATAAAAAGACACTGATCAATCAAGGATTCTCGCCACCTTTTTGACTGAGAGGCTGCTTTGCCGCCAAGTGCTTCTCCAGCAAAGGCTATTGGTGAGGTGACCATAAGTAAGAGCAGTATTACCAGACGAACCATAAAGAAGAATGCTCCTGCCAAAAAGACAATCGATGCCACGAGCATTACGATAGAACCCATAATAGTGTTGATAAATATTCTAGAAGCACCAAAGCCACCTGATATTCCAGACCCCGCCAGTTTGTCATTTTTGACAGCACTCAGGGCTTTTGGGTCGTAGACGGTTTGTATATAGAGACTTTGCATAAAGATTGCTGAAAGTCCTGTTCTTCCGTCGGGAGAAAACGGATTTTTGCTATCTGGTGCTGGTACCAGTGCTTTGTAGAAACTGAGAGAAACCACATTGGAGGCATCAATAACAAGCTTGGTAAAGAAAAGACTAAAGTTGATAAAAAGTCCCGCTATTACCACGGTGGTGATCACCTTTTTTGCATTTTCTTTGCTACCGAGTCCTCCACCTAGAATAGTGGTAATCGCTGTGTAGAGGAGAATGAAAATAAAGAACATCGTACAAAGATCGCGAAAAACCTTCCAACCAGCTTCTATCGCGGGGATACTTGCCACCAAAGACGAGATGTGTAATGTCCAGCCGAGGGAGTAGTCCAGAAGTAATCCAGAGATATAGATGAAGATAGACATCACTGAAAGTATCATGTTCCCTACTGTTTCAAGCACAGTAGTAACAATAGACACGGTCTGTGCATTCGCCACTTCCACCCCAAACACCCCGGTCCATCCGAGGAGAAGTGTAGCTATGAAAATGTGCGGAAGATATTTTTTCATAGATTATGGTCGTAAAAGAGAAACGGCTGGGAACGAAGCACACTCGGTCAGCTTGCGGTCCGTCTCAGTGCTCAGTGTATTCATTGTAGCAGAGACAGTTTCTTTTTGTGTGTTTGCTTCTGATACATCAATTTCAGTGTAGAGTCGGTCTGAACCTTTGCTCGTGAGCATTGCTTGATAGTCTGAAGTGGCTTTTAGGGTATCGTCGAGAGACTCGGTCGCATTGATACGCGATTTGATAAGTTGTAATCGACCAAGAACACTATTTACGGCCGTCAGATCATTTTGCAAGGTTGTTTTTTGCCCATCAATGTTTGCCTGCATAGTGCCACGAGCTTCGGCTGAACGGAGGGTAGCGGTGGCGATTTCTGAAGCCCCGAGAGGAGGTGTTTGGGAGGTAGATGCCTTTGTTTCATAGCAAGTTATAAGTTGGTTGAGTTTACTTTCAGCACCAAGCACTGCATTGAGAGAGGCCTGTTTAGCTTCTCGATAGTTTCCCACGGTGACAAGAGATTTATCAATACCCTGTCTTCCCCTTTCGTCAATATTTTTTAGAGTATCTACGTCCTGTGCAGCACCGAGCTTGTCGAGATATGATGAACCATCGTACGTCGGCTGGCTTGCACCCTTCAAGCCCCCTCCACCACCCACGACTTGATTTACTAGCTGGGCAAAAAGAGCGTTGACAATTTCGTTGAACTCATCGGCAAGGCCAAGGTTGTCGATACTGCTTCCGAGCACTTTTCCAAGCTGACCTTCGATGACTGAGCCAGGGGTGACTGTTTTACAGCCGGTATTTTCTGCTTTTTTTAGTTCGCTTTTGGCTACATAAAGATCTTCGTCATCTTTTCTATTTTTTGCGTCGGCTACGTCATTGCGCGCAAGAGCGGCTTCTTCGGAATTTACACCATCACACTTTTTGAAAGAGAGAAATCCGCGACCTTGTGAGAGCTCGTCTTTGCCGAGCACTTGTTTGTTGGCGACACGGAGAGAAAGCTCTTCTTGCGCCATGAGTGTCGCGCCGTACACATTATTTTGCGGCTGAGTAGTGAGGGTGAGCCAATTATTCCATCCGCCATTTTTAAAATTACCCTTGGTAAAGCTGCGGCCGTTTATACTCGCTCCGTCTACTGCATTACCGAGGTTTTTGACGCTGTCAGAAAAAGTACAAGTAACTCTTTTTTTGAAAGGTGAATATTGAAAAGCGAGAGCGACACGTACATCTATGCGAAATGGACTACAGAGAAAATTGAGATCAGATGAACCCTCTATAAATTTGCCTATCTCCTGATCAGCGATGTTTACAAAAAATCCAGCTGGATCGGTGACAAAAGATGGATTGCCTTCAAAACCGGAGTTGATCCAGTTGACGACGCTGGTGGTAAGCTGCCGGAGAATTGCTTTGGCGATGTAGTTTGCAATACCGTCGAGAACAAACTCTTTGTATTGGATGGCGTACTGGGAAATACTTGTCGCAGTGGCACTTGTTGCAGTGACAGTATTTTGAACCGTGTTGGTAGGATCAAATACAATATCACCAACACCTAAAATAGCCTCTGCTCTCTGCGTTTGTATAAAAAAAGTCGATGAAAAAACAAAAAAGAAGATGAGGATCGAGGATATGATTTTTTGAAAGATAGTTCCAGTCATATTATCTGTTGACACTAAACATGTATCCCTGTTCCCCTTCAGCAAAGATCACACCCTGTTCTTTGAAGTACGCTTTGACCCGCTGAAGCACAACAATCATACTTCCTCTCGCGTCTGGAAAATGTCCGGCACTTTGAAGTGCCACTAGCGGATCGGTATAGCTATCATGCATCCCTTTTACAGTAGTAATTATATCACTGAAACTGTTTATGAGCGCGAGGTGGATAAGTGCGGCATTTGCAGGTACCTTTGTCTTTAGGAAATTGTTCAATAAGTTTTGATACGCCTTGATAATCGGGTCAAGCTCTTGCAGTAGGTCAGGATCTTCGGTCTCAATGCTGTCTCGAAGAATAATACCCTCATCTCTGGCGGCAACCGAGTATGTTTTGATAATTCTTCCTAGTTCATTTCCATAGGCGCGCACCGTTTCTGGTGAACTGTCTTTTGAAAGAGTTAAATCGGCTTTGGTGTAGGTTGTTTTTGTCACCATAGCATCATTTTTATCGAGCATTCTAAGCACGATTTCTTTTTGCTCGGCAGAGGTAAGAGGGGTGCCCCCGTTGGCCTGCTTTGCGGTGATATATTCTGAAAAAACATCACGAGCAAATTTGTCGGTAGCGGTTAACGGCTCACCTTTTGCGCCCTCTTGGTTTTGGGTAAAGGGGTGGTCGGTGATTTTATCATTCGGCCCTTTGATAGTTGGGTTTCTTTGAAGCTCTACTTCCTTGCCATCCAGTGTACCATCGCCATCCGTGTCGGCTTTTTGGGGATCGGTGCGCCAGAGAACCTCTTCCCAATCTTTGAGACCGTCTTTGTCGGAGTCTTGTTCTGCGACGAGGTCGATGTTTTGATTTTCAATACTGATTGCTTGGAGTCCAGATGAGGTCGCTGGTTTCGAAGAGATCTCTTGGGTTTTCTTGGCAACAAAAAATATCCCGAATGCGACAATTCCGGTGGCTAAAATAATCAGTATCCCTTTTCTGGTAGGTAGTTTCAAATGAATTTTGTATCTATTCTCTCTTCACAAAGAGAGTGGTCCGAGGGCCGAGAGATCTTGAAAATAAAAAATCCTCCACCCTACGGGTACCTCCAGATCGGAAGAGC
>SCTV01000052.1 GCA_004298345.1 Patescibacteria group bacterium | reverse complement strand
CACAATTTGAGCCAGCAGGAGACCAGCCAAAGGCTATTGAGGCTCTGGTAAAGGGTTTCAAAAAGGGCATGCGACACCAGACTCTCCTCGGTGTGACGGGCTCCGGTAAGACTTTTACCGCGGCTAATGTCATAGCCCAGCTAGACAAGCCGACTCTCGTCATAGCGCACAACAAAACCCTTGCGGCCCAGCTTGCGCAGGAGTATCGAGAATTTTTCCCGAAAAATGCGGTGCACTATTTCGTCTCTTACTATGACTACTATCAGCCAGAGGCGTACATGCCAGTGACTGATACCTATATAGAGAAGGAGGCCATGATTAACGACGAAATCGACCGATTGCGCCACGCATCGACCCAGGCTTTACTCACACGTAAGGATGTAATAATCGTCGCTTCGGTTTCGTGTATTTATGGTTTGGGTTCACCGGTGGAATATGAAAAGGTAAACTTGAAACTTGCAGTAGGGGCAAGTTTGCCTCGAGCGGAGCTTTTGAGAAAGCTGGTAGACCTTCATTTCAAAAGAACTCATGCCGATCTTGAGCCAGGAACCTTTCGCGCGATCGGCAACTCGGTAGAAATCATGCCGGTCAACGAGCAGATTATTTTCCGTATCGAACATGAGGGTACGACGATCAGCTCAATTGCAAAAATAGATCACATTTCTCGTCGGCTTGTAGAAAAAGTGCCGGTATTTTTCCTTTTTCCTGCTAAACACTTTATCTCGGACTCAGCTCAGCAAAAAAGGGCGTTTACTACCATCAAAGCCGAGCTCGAAAGTCGTCTCAAAGAGCTCACTGCGCAGGGTAAAAATCTTGAAGCAGAGAGACTCAAGCGTCGAGTGAGCTACGATCTCGCACTGATTCGTGAGGTCGGCTATTGCAACGGTATCGAAAACTATTCTCGACACTTTTCTGGTAAGGAAGCTGGCGAGGCGCCGGACTCACTTCTCGCGTATTTTCCACGTACCGAAAGTGGGGAGCCAGATTTTATGACCATAATAGATGAGTCGCATGTGACCGTACCACAGATAGGTGGTATGTATGCCGGAGATGCCTCTCGAAAAAAGACGCTCGTGGAACATGGTTTCAGACTTCCTTCGGCAGGAGATAATAGGCCGTTAAAATCGGAAGAATTTTTTGAACGTGTGGGAGCTATTTTGTATACTTCGGCGACACCAAGTGATCATGAAAGGAAAGTCAGTGAGCAAATAGTCGAGCAGGTGATACGACCGACCGGACTGATCGACCCAGAGATAGTCGTACGACCGATTGTTGAGGGTGAAAATTATAAAGGCCAGATTTTTGATTTTATTTCTGAGGCGGAAAAGGTCATCAAAAGAGGTTTTCGAGTGATCGCGACAACACTGACCAAAAAGATGGCAGAAGACTTGAGTGTGTATCTCAAAGAAAAGGGGATTAAGTCAGAATATTTACATAGTGATATTAAAACGATTCAAAGAATTGAAATTTTAACTCAATTTAGAAAAGGCGAGTTTGACTGTATTGTGGGAGTAAACCTTTTGCGAGAAGGACTCGATCTTCCCGAGGTGGAGCTCATTGGTATTCTCGACGCAGACAAAGAAGGTTTCTTGAGATCAGAGACGGCGCTCATTCAGACTATCGGTCGTGCTGCGAGAAATGTGCTCGGTCGAGTGATCCTCTATGCTGATGTAATGACTGGCTCCATGACTCGAGCGATAGGAGAAACCAATCGTCGCCGAGCTATTCAGGTGGCGTACAATACTGCACATGGTATCACCCCTCAAACTATTATCAAAAAGATTCACGATATTACCGATCAGATGCGTACTGAGCACGATAAGGCGATCAAGGTGCTTTTGGATGTCGACCAAGCCCTCTATGCTAAAAATCCCAAAAAGGTGATGAAAGAAAAGGAAAAACAAATGGCCCAGGCAGTAAAAGAGCTGGATTTTGAAACTGCCGCGATTTTGAGAGACGAGATTCGGGTGTTGCAGACACCTAAAAAAGAAAAGCCCGCTCAAAATAAAAAGGCTAAGTAGCCATGTACATTTTTCTCGCAGGTGGTATAATTATCCTATATAATCATTAATCACATATATGGCGGATATTCAAAACAACGCGGTGTCTCTCGAAGGAAAGAAGATTATGTGGGTGGAAGATGACAATTTCCTGAGTGGACTTATCGGCAAAAAGCTCGGCAATGAAAAAGCAATACTTTTTCATGCGGCCAATGGCGAAGATGCACTAGCTATGGTAGCAAAAGAAATGCCAGACGTGCTTCTCCTAGATATTCTTCTTCCAGGTATGTCTGGTCTCCAAGTACTCCAAAAAGTAAAGAGCAATCCTGCGACCAAAGATGTCCCAGTGCTTCTTCTATCAAACCTCGGTCAAAAAGCCGATATTGATAAAGGTGCTCAGCTTGGTGCAGAGAAGTTTCTCATCAAGGCAACCCTTTCTCTGGATGAAATTATCAAGGAGGTGAAGCGAGTGATTGCAAAGAAGTAGTTTTAAGATTTTTCGCCAAAGGAGCCTGGAGCAAGGCCATATTTAAGTTTAACGGCTCAATCCTTAGGATTGAGCCGTTAAACTTTTTCTCACGATTTTTGTACTCAAAAATCGTGACCACCTACCATAATGCTTCCAAGACAAGAAAAATACGTGGATTCGTCGAGGAGGTACCCTTTTGAGAGACTTTCACATCGGTAGATGATGTGTTCCTGTAGACGGCGCAGGACGGGAGCCGAGACTTGAGGAAAATTTTAGTAGAAATTTATCCGTGCTCTCAAAGGGGTGCCTCGAGAAAGGATTCACGTATTTTTCTTGTCTTAGAAGCAAAAACCTGATATAATCCGCCCATGTCAAAAGCGCAGTATCATCATTCGGGCACAGATTCTATTGTTGTAAAAGGTGCGCGAACTCACAATCTAAAGAATTTGAGTGTGGAAATGCCGCGCAACAAGATGGTGGTTTTCACTGGCCTTTCTGGCTCAGGCAAGTCATCTCTCGCATTCGACACTATTTTTGCCGAGGGTCAGCGTCGCTATGTCGAATCACTCTCATCATACGCCCGACAGTTCCTTCGCCAAATGCAAAAGCCAGATGTGGATGAGATCACCGGTCTTTCTCCAGCCATTTCTATCGACCAAAAGTCTCGCTCCAACAATCCACGTTCAACCGTTGCTACTATCACCGAAATTTACGATTATCTTCGTATCTTGTATGCTCGTATCGGTATACCACACTGTCTCGTGTGTGGATCGGCCATTAAAAAGCTCTCAAATGAAGAAATAAAAAACTTCGTACTCGAAAAAGTGGACAGTGCCAATTCTCACCATGCTGATTTTATCGAAATATTTTCACCACTTGTCCGTGGACGAAAAGGTGAGTACTATCAGCTTCTTTACGATCTACTCGGCAAAGGCTACGGCGAAGTGCTCATCGATGGCAATCGTAAAAAACTTCGTGAGAAAATAGAGCTCACCAAAAATAAGCGTCATGATATCGCTGTACTTGTCGATCGTATTCGTATCAATGATTTTAAATCTGATACCCAATCATCTCTCGAACGGCTCAGTGAATCTCTCGAAAAAGCACTCGACGAGTCTCAGGGTCTCATTCGTATCATTCTTTCCAACACCACAAAGCAGATCAAAGACAAAATAGAGGCGAGTGACAAACCAGAGCTTGCCGGAGCACTTTCGCCAGTCACTCTCGATACCAAAGATCTCACTATCAAAGAAGACTTCTTGATGTCTTCAAAGTTTTCTTGTCCAAAAGACGGCTACTCGTATCCGGAAATAGAGCCTCGACTTTTCTCCTTCAACTCTCCATATGGTGCGTGTCCAGAATGTAACGGTCTCGGTACCAAGCAGTTTTTCGGCGAGGAAGCCTGCGATAAATGTAAAGGCGCACGACTTCGCGAGGAAGCTCTCCATGTTACCATTGGAGACAAAAACATCGTCGAGTTTACCGCACTCTCTATTTCTGACTCAGAAGTATTTTTGGAAAATTTAAAACTTACTGCAACAGAGAAAAATATCGCCAAGGTTATTTTAAAAGAAATAGAGAGTCGTCTGACATTTATGATTAATGTCGGTATCGAGTATCTGTCTCTCGATCGTCGTGCCCACACACTTTCCGGTGGAGAAGCTCAGCGTATCAGACTCGCTTCACAGCTCGGCTCAGGACTTGTCGGTGCGCTGTATGTGCTCGATGAGCCGACCATTGGGCTCCATTCTCGAGACAATGACCGATTGATCAAAACCCTCGTAGACCTTCGTGATGCTGGAAATAGTATTTTGATTGTGGAACATGATGAGGATACTATCTACGCTTCAGATTATATTATCGATATCGGCCCAGGGGCGGGAATACATGGAGGGAAGATTGTTGTCGCCGATTATCTCGAACCACTTTTGACCGCAAAAACCAATCCATCTGATTCCTTGACCCTCGACTATCTTCGTGGAGAGCGAAAAATAGAAGTGCCAAAGACTCGCCGTGATAAAGACAAAGGCAAGATCATGATTCGTGGGGCAAATATTTTTAACCTCAAAAATATCAACGTCGACATCCCACTTGGCAAACTTGTCCTAGTGACTGGTGTGTCTGGCTCGGGTAAGTCGTCCCTCGTCTATGAAGTGGTGTACAAAAATCTCCAGGCTCGACTCGAACGCCGACACCGCACTGCCGATATCTACAACTGTGCCTCATTTTCAGGAAGCGAATATCTCGGCCGAGTAGTGCTTATCGATCAGTCTCCGATCGGCCGTACTCCACGTTCAAACCCAATGACCTATACTGGTGCTTGGAGCTTTGTGCGAGAGCTTTTTGCTGAGTCTGCAGAGGCTCGAGTGCGAGGCTGGAAGGCCAATCGCTTCTCATTCAACGTAAAAGGCGGACGATGTGAAGCGTGTCAGGGTAACGGCGAGATAGCGGTAGAAATGCACTTTTTGCCGACGGTGTATGTGCCGTGTGAGGTCTGTGAGGGTAAGCGTTTTATGAAAGAGACCTTGGAGATAAAATACAAGCACAAAAATATTTACGAAATTCTCTGTATGACCGTGGAAGAGGGGCTGGTATTTTTTGAAGATATTCCAGCCATTTATGATCGTCTAAAAAGTCTCAGTGATGTAGGCTTGACCTACCTCGAGCTTGGGCAGTCTGCGACCACACTTTCCGGTGGAGAGGCACAACGAGTAAAAATTTCTTCGGAGCTGTATCGTCCGCATATTCAGAAAACTATTTATATTCTCGATGAGCCATCTATCGGTCTCCATTATGAGGATGTGCGAAAATTGATTGAGATTGTGCAAAAGCTCGTGGATAAAGGCAACACGGTGGTCGTTATTGAGCACAACATGGATATTGTAAAATCAGCTGACTACGTCATTGATATTGGACCTGAGGGAGGAGATAAAGGAGGTAAAATAATGGCAAAAGGAACGCCCGAGGATATTGCGATGAATGAAAAATCGTATACGGGAAAGTATTTGAAGAAAGTGTTGAAGAAGTAGGGGATATACTAGACATGAGTAGTTAGACAGTAGACCAAAAATTAAAAACCGACAGACCGTGACGGTTGTCGGAAACTACTGCTCGAAGAAGATTTGTTCCAATGCCTCGACAGTCCGCTCGAAGACATCTTCGGGAACAGACACGATGACCTTTGGGGGGACCGTTTCGACTCGGTTGCTGATCCAGATCACTCGGTCGTGTTCACCGAGGTTTTGGAACAGCTTGTCGTCGGCCTTGTCAATGAATGTGAGTGACCACGGCTTGCTGTCCAGAGACCCAAACCTTTCCTGGAACTGTGTTATGGCAAGTGTCGCTCGTCGTTGAACATCTGTGAACTCCGAGAGCTGGAGATCGAGCTGATAACTGAGGTTAATATGCATGATGCTGAGGGTGCTGGGATTGCTCTGTCCAATGAGCAGTGTACATTAAATAGGATACCTTTGTCAAGGTATCCTTAAAATAAGCAGAGCTTTTTAGAATTGAAATAAAAAATCAGCATCTAGCTGATTGTCTGAGGGAGGAATTTAGTCTCCAGCGGTTGATTTGGGAAACATGAACTCGAGAATCCTGATTACGGTTTCCCGGATCTTTGACGACGGGCAGATTTGTATCCCAGCCGGGATTGTTTCGGGATCGTTTCTCAGAAGTATCGTCCCGAACCGTTCGCTTTCAGGTAGTTGGTCAATGACTTCACGTGAGTCGGTGATGAACAACCTGAACTCGAGAGGGAGTGTTGTGATGATAGTGTTCCTCGCCCCTCGCGCACAAAGCCAATCCCCGATGGCTGCGTGTGCGTCACCGAAGATGTCCATCGTGTGGTAGCTGGTCGTTCTAACTCTTACAGTGACGTCCATAGGTTTCTCTTTCAATGTAGGTTTTCCGTCAATCCGCCTCTGATAGTATATAGAGTGTCTGTATATGTCAAGTGTCTTAAGTTTTGTGTTATAAAATAAAAAACCCTCACTTGAGGGTTGACTAGAAACGCATGAGCTGAAAATGGCAGTCTGGACAGTTGATCACTGCACCCCCACCCTTAATGTTCGGATGTTTACAGGTTGCTTGAAGATTTTTGAGAGCTTGTTGAGCATCTCGCAACTTCCTCTCAAGCGGTCGCATCACGCGACCCAGTGCCGACATCTTGGCCTCGAGACGTTTTCTTTTTCTTGCAACAGCGTTGCCTGGAGAGCTTTTCATACGGGTCTGTGTTTGAAACCGCAATCTGGACAAGTGTAGGGGAAGCGATCATCAAAAGTCACGTTCCTGTGTTTGCATTTCTTTTTGAGTGCCTCCAGAGCTTTTTCAGCCCTGAGCAGATTTTTCTCCAGATGACCCCTTCCATGCTCGACTGCGTCAACGAGTCCCTCGACTTGCTTTTCCAATAGCCAACGCCTTCTTGCGATAGAAACCTTCTTTTTTAGCATAAAGTCTGTCAAAAAACCAACTTGAAATTACCGAGGAATAGTGTATAATACAAACCATGAATAGTCAAGAACTGGCCAAGGTAAATCTACCCGATAGTCCCGGGGTTTATTTTTTCACGCAAGGTAACACGATACTCTATATCGGCAGGGCAACCTCGCTCAAAGACCGTGTGCGAAGCTATTTCGGCTCGGATTTGATTGCCACCCGTGGACCACTTTTGGTCGACATGGTTTTTCAAGCCGGAGGTCTACGTTTTACAGTTACAGACTCGGTTCTCGAAGCTATTATTCTCGAAGCCAATCTCATACGAAAACACTAGCCGAAATATAATACAAAAGAAAAGGACAATAAAAGTTTTAATTGCGTCGTAATTACCAAAGAAGCTTTTCCTCGAGTACTTATCATCCGCAAGAGAGATCTCGATCAGGGAAAAATCGATTTCAGCGCAAAATATATTTTTGGGCCGTTCCCACAAGGCTCGAGTATTACTGAGGGTCTGCGGATTATTCGCAAAATTTTTCCATTCCGAGATAGATGCACACCATTTTTTCCGCGTGTGCCCGCGTCAATTCCGCGTAGTTCTGCGAATGGTGGGAAGCCGTGTTTCAATGCACAAATAGGTCTCTGTCCCGGAGTTTGTTCGGGTGCAATTTCTGCACAAGAATATGCAAAAATAATCGCTCGCATAAAACTATTTTTTGAAGGTAAAAAAGCAATTCTCATTCGCAAGATGGAAAAAGAAATGCGCGACTATGCCAAAAAGCAAGAATTCGAAAAAGCAGGAGAGCTCAAGAGACAAATTTTTGCCCTGACGCATATTCAGGATGTGGCACTTATCAAAAACCGAGAACATTCTCTATTAGAAACAAACGAATCTGGGACCGGCCAGTCGTTTCGCATTGAAGCGTATGACATTGCGCATCTTTCTGGCAAAGATACAGTGGGTGTGATGACAGTACTCGAGGATGGCCAGCCAGCAAAATCCCAGTATCGAAAATTTAAAATAAAGAGGAGAGACGGGGCGCATGATATTGCCAATCTCCGAGAAATTATCGAGCGGCGTTTGACGCATACCGAGTGGCCCTATCCTCAAATGATCGTGACTGATGGAAATGAAGTGCAGAGACGCGCGGTGGAGGAAATTATTGCGACGGCCAAGCTTTCTATTCCAGTAGTTTCAGTTACGAAAGATGAGCGACATAGGGCGCGAGCGATTATTGGTGATGCTAAGCTAGTAGAGAAATATAAGAGGGCAATAGTGCTCGTCAACAACGAAGCACACCGTTTTGCTATCGACTATCACCGCACATTACGAGGCAAAATCTTCAAAAATGGCCGAAAATAGGCAAAATACAATTTAGTACGATATATCGTACTAAATTGTTATCCCCTCCAAGGTCTAGATATTTTTGGTATAATACACCCATGTCAAAAATACGAGTCGGCGTACTCCGCGGTGGGCCATCGAGCGAATACGATGTGTCGCTTAAAACCGGCGCAGCCGTCCTCAAACATTTACCCGATATCTATCACGCGCAAGACATTTTTGTTTCTAAAGACGGTTTGTGGCACAAAGGTGGCATTGTCTACACCCCGGGAGAGATTATCAAGCACCTCGATGTCATTTTTAACGCTCTCCATGGTGAATATGGCGAGGACGGCAAAGTCCAACATCTCCTCGACACCTTTAACATACCTTACACTGGATCAGGATACCTCGCATCGGTTCTGGGAATGAATAAAGTTTTAGCAAAAAAGGTTTTTACTGAACACGGCATCAAAACACCTCATCACAAGACAGTCAGAAAAGGCGAGTACGCTCATGCGGATGTTTTGCATCTTTTTAAGACCTTTCCGATGCCCGCAGTGGTCAAACCGGTGCGAGCTGGCTCATCGGTGGGCGTGTCTATTGCGCGGACGCTACACGAACTCGAGGAAGCTCTCAAAAAAGCACTCACGCACGACACCGAAGCACTGATCGAAGAATATATTCCGGGCAGGGAAGCGACCTGTGGAGTGATCGAAGGTTTTCGTGGAGAGGCTCTCTACTCTCTTTTGCCGGTGGAAATTGTTCCCGACAAGGAATGTCAGTTTTTTGATTATGAGGCAAAATACGCCGGCAAGAGCAAGGAGATTTGCCCAGGCAATTTTACCAAAGAGGAAATAAAAAAGATTCAAAATGCTTCTGTCGCTGTCCACAAAGCACTCGGCCTCAGGCACTACTCACGATCGGATTTTATTGTGCATCCAAAACGGGGGATTTATATTCTCGAGGTCAACACTTTGCCAGGCCTGACTCCAGAATCTCTTTTTCCTCTTTCTCTCGAAGCGGTAGGAAGTAGCTTGCCTGAATTTTTGGGGCATGTGCTGGGAATAGCCATGAAGAAGTAGTGCTTGATTTCTATATCAACATTCGGTATAGTATCTAGGCAGTTTTTGGAAACTGCACCATTATTACACGGGCCCTTAGCTCATCTGGTAGAGCACCTCATTTGCAATGAGGGGGTGGCAGGTTCGAGTCCTGTAGGGTCCACAAATAAAAAGCGCCGAAAGGCGTCTTTTTTATTTGTGGACCCTAAGCAAAGCAGAGCTTTGCGTCAGGACTCGAACGGATTCGCGGTCTACGAGCGCAGTAGCGCTTGTCGCGAATCCGTTGCCCAGAAAAATCCCATGCGACGGCATGGGATTTTTCGAGGGAGAGATTCCTGTAGGGCATAAATCCATTTGGATTTCTTGCGTCAGGACCTCGAACCCCTTCAACGGCTCAGTCCTTTTGGCTACAAAGGACTGAGCCGTTGAACCCATACAGCCCTTGTTTTACAATGTTTTTTGCTCAGAGGTTATCCAATTGACAAAGAAAATGGTAGAATGAATCATATGACAAAAGACCAAGCCATTTTAGAAATTAAAGAAACTTTTAACATAAATACAATTTATGCAAACAGAGTCTTTTTGCTTGCTGACAAAACTAATCTTATAAAGGACGCTTCTCGTATTATTTCAGAAAAACCAAAGCCTTTCGTTAAATGGGTTGGGGGGAAAAGGCAACTTTTAACACAATTCCGCCTAATGAAACTCTATCCGCCTGAAAAATTCGATATTAAAACTGGAAGATATTTCGAACCTTTTGTTGGCGGTGGTGCGGTATTCTTTGATCTATTACCTGAAAAAGCTTTTCTGTCCGATCTAAATAACGAACTTGTTACAACCTACAATGTTATCAAAAATAATGTTGAAGATTTAATAAGGTTACTAAAAAAACATAAATTAGACAAGGAGTATTTTTTAG
>SCTV01000051.1 GCA_004298345.1 Patescibacteria group bacterium | reverse complement strand
CTCAAGACTATCAACAAGAATGGGGCGTATGCGACTCTCAAAAAAGCGGGGGTGATTTAAGAGATTACACGAAGTTAATACCCACAAAAAAACGCCTTTCAAGGCGATTTTTTGTGGGTAAATTAAATGCCTAACTTCGGAAGTTAGCCGTTTAACGTGGCTCTATTGAGCCATTTCGATTTTTAGTGTCTTTCGAAATTTTGAACAATTTTTACCTCTTTTTTAGAGCCCATTTTCCGTCTTTTGTATCAATTGTTAAATTTGCCTTATACATTGATATATGGTATAGTGGAAATCGGTCGCAATTTTCAAAGAAATACGAAATTATGTTCTCGAACCCATGGATTCTCGGCATTGCACTGCTTGTTGCAGGAGGCCTGATCGCACTTGCACTAAAGATGATCTTTAGTTGTGTGATCAACAAAGAAACTGGTCCCAGTGGCCTCGACGGAGGTAGCACCGAATAACACCTCCACCCAACAAAAACCCAGCGCCTTACCAGCGCTTTTTATTTCAACGAGCGAGAAGGCACATCGGTAGATGATGTGCACCTGTAGACGGCGCTTGAGACATAGCAGTGTGCACAGCGTTCGAGTCGAAGTTGAAAAAAGCTTTGCTTATTTCACTCAACCTCGATACCCTTTCCATCCGTCCTTGTTATTATCATCCCCCTTTCATACGTCCCAAGCACCGGTGTTTGTAATTTTGAAAAAGTATCCAGAGTTTCTTTGTGCGGATGTCCATATTTATTATTCCTCCCCGCTGAAATAACGACAAACTTTGGATCTACTGCCTTTACAAAATCTTCCCCACTCGAAGTGCGCGAGCCATGATGGGCCACTTTGAGTACAGTACTTGCGAGCGCACGATCACCGAGTGCCAACACATGTCGCTCCATTTTTTGAGTCGTGTCACCAGTCAGCATATATGAAACATCACCATACACCAATCGAGAAATAATCGAACCGTCATTGGTACTAAATTGAGACACATCCTGATCGGGAAAAAGAACTTCGAGATACACTTGCTTATCTAGAATAATTTTCATACCCCTCCGTGCAATAGTTTTTTCTGCTTGTTCGAGGGCGACACCTTTTTCAAATGCCCTGTATGTCTCTGAGGTAGCTTTTGTTCCAGGCTCAATCACCTTTTCTACTTCATAATTTTTAAGCACGTCGATAAATCCCGCAAAATGATCTGTGTCAGGATTGGTCACCACGAGCATATCTATCGAGTGATCATAGAAAGGCAATACTTTTGAGAGTTCCCGCAAGAGAGACCTATCTGGCCCGCCGTCCATGATCAGCTGGTTACCATTTGGTGCTTCTATAAAAATAGCGTCGCCCTGTCCAATATCGAGAAAGGCTACGGTGAGTAACCCGCCATGATCTTCATAAAACACTGCGTACCAAATAAAAATGTTGCTGGCGAGGAGAACAGCGACAGCCACGAGCCATGGCTTTTTCAAAAAAAGATTCACACGAGCCATTGTAACATGAACAAAACTCTAACGTCAGCTTGTTCGGGATGCTGACGAGGTAACTTCATTTTTGAGAAACACAAAAAATAAAAAAGTCGACCGTCTTGCGAAGGTCGGCTTGAAGCAGAGATGCCGTCAGACTAAGCCATTGCCGCGGTAAACGGCGAGTGCCTCATGGAGGAACGATCGCCCTTTCCCTTGGCCTCGGTGGCCAAAGATTCCTCGTGCCGGCGAAGCCGTTCACGATGGGCTGCCTGGCGTTCATCGGCTTCACCGTTCTCAATGAGATACTGAAGCTGAGCATCGCTCATGTGACCAATATGGGTGTGTGCCATAGTGCATTAGGGGTTACAAATTTGCTGACCGTGTTCTATAGTACCATAAATACTAACAAAGTCCAGTTAAGTTTGCAGAAAATAATCTTGGATAAAAATGTGCTATACTTCTCTATTATTAACTTCTAATTATTCTCTTTTTTATGAAACAATTCACCGAAACAAAATTTACGATTCCTGCTCTCAAAGGCATCTCGACAAAAACAGTTGAGGAGCATTTGAAACTGTATGCGGGCTACGTAAAAAATAGTAATCTTATTTTAGAAAAAATAGACGAGCTTGCAAAAGAAGCTGACAAAAATGCCTACGCTCTAGGCGAGCTCCAGAGACGATTTGGTTTTGAATTCGACGGAATGCGTAA
>SCTV01000086.1 GCA_004298345.1 Patescibacteria group bacterium | reverse complement strand
CAACAGCGCCGCTAGAACTCGATTAGAACGAGTATGCAGTCGCTCGTTCATAACCTAGTCCCGAAATTCGCGCAGTATTCGAGAGTAGGCGATTTCTAGCCCTGCCTTCTCCTTCTCCCAGCAGAGTTCAGCTTTGGCGATGTCCAGGTTCTTTCGCAAGCGGGACCGCAAGGCCGGATCAGACCGCAGCCGATCGATCGCCTCGCCCACCTGGGACACATCGTCCGGATCGACCAGGAGCCCGATGTCGTACTTGCGCACCAGTGACCCGATCTCGGGAAAGTCGCTCGCGATGACCGGAGTCAACGACTGGACGTTCTCGAAGAACTTGTTCGGCAACATCAAGTAGTTGCTCTCTGTATCAGCTCGAACTATGACCATGCCCGCGTCTGCGGCCCCGGCATACTCTCCAAGGACCTCCAGCGGGACAGCGTCGTGGAACAACACGCGATCCCCAACCCCCAACTCATCAGTCAGGCGTCGCAGGCGTCGCAGATACTCCGGGTCGCCATCTCCCATCACCACCAACGCCACCGACTCTCGGCCCACGAGCGCACGGATCGAGACCTCAACCCCCCGGTTCGGCACCACGACACCGTGATACATCACCAGGAACACATCCAGCGGCAGACCCAGCTCTCGGCAGAAGTCAGCTCGGCGCTGCGCGCACTTCTGCTCATCGACCACCCACAAGGACGGGATGTTCCGCACGACCACCGGTTTCTCCGCCAGACTGTGGATCTGCTGCACCCGCTCCGCGATCCCATCATTCACCATGATGCTAAACACGCACCGGCGCATGAGAAACGACTCGAGGCGACGGACCAGCCATCTCGTACGCCGGCTCGCTAGAGCGATTGTGAACTCGTGGGAGTCGTAGACCAGCAGTGGGCGACGATTCTTGGATACGAACCACGTCGACATCCACGCGATGAGCAGACCAAGTAGATCGTGTCCACTGATGATCGAGGGGCGAAGTCGCCGGGCTTGCAGAGCCCAGGTGACCAAGCTCGCCATGCGATTGAGGTGCACCAGCCGCGAGGGCCCTCCCATGGGTCGAGTGGAGAGCTTAAGGACCGCCCACCCTTCGCTCATGGTCGTTCCGCGAGGTTCACCTTTAGTCATCACGAGTGTGGCCATGCCGAGGTCGCGCACCACACTCAGTTCCCGCTTGTTTCGGCTTGCCTGAGTGAATCCGCCGGGGGAGATCTTTAGGAGTAATCCCCGAGCGGGTACTTCCTCTCGAGCGTGCGCGTTCAATGATGCCACCCACCTTTTCCAGACCGAAGACACGCGCCACGTTCGGGCGCTGAAGATGTTATGTGTGCAACTGACCCGAGGATGGCTAGTTGGGATAGCGGAAGCCTCGGGCGGCGGTCGACCTCAAGCCGCTTGTAGCGGGGATGGGTATGGGCCCCTGTACGCCAGTGCTCGCCGATTTCGCAGATCGGAAGAGCACACG